>DATMCA010000638.1:0-23368 GCA_035559015.1 Umezawaea sp.
CTTGGAGAACAGCGCGTGCTTGGCCTTGAGCACCAGGCCGGGACCGCCCTTGTCGAGCGCCTCGCTGTACTCGACGGCGGTCGCCTCGGCCGCGTCGAAGATCTTGCCCTTGCCGCTCCCGTGCGCCTTCTGCTTGGCGCCGTTGTAGACCTTCTCGAACACCCGCGGCACCGCCACGACGAACGACGGCCGGAACGAGGCCAGGTCCTCCACCAGGTTCTTCACGTCCGAGGTGTGGCCCAGCGTCACCCGCGAGTACACGCCGCAGACGGCCAGGGCCCGCGCCAGGATGTGCGCCAGCGGCAGGAACACCAGCAGCGAGTTGCCCGCGATCAGCAGCTCGGGGAACGCCACCAGCGCGCCGCGCACCTCGGACAGCAGGTTGCGGTGCGTCAGTTCGCAGCCCTTGGGACGGCCGGTCGTGCCGGACGTGTAGACCAGCGTCGCGGTGTCGTCCGCGCCGACCTGGCGCCTGCGCTCGCGCACGTCGTCGTCCGACGACTCGGCGCCCAGCGCGGTCAGCTCGTCGATCGCGCCCGCGGCCCCGTCGGAGCCCGGCCCGTCGATCTGCCACACGTGGCGCACCTCGGGCAGGCGGTCCACGACGGAGTCGACGGTGTCGCGGTGCGCGGACGTCTCGATGAACATGGCCTTGGCGGAGGAGTCGGACAGGATCCACTCCACCTGCTCGGCCGACGACGTCTCGTAGATGGGCACGACGACGCCACCGACGGACCAGATGGCGAAGTCGAGCAGGGACCACTCGTAGCGGGTCTTCGACAGCAGGCCGATGCGATCACCGGGTTGCACACCCGAGGCGATCAGCCCCTTGGCCACGGCCAGCACCTGCGCGGCGAAGTCACGGGCCGTGACGTCGACCCACGTGCCGTCGACGCGGCGGCGGAAGCTGACGGCGTTGCCGAAGCGCTCCGCGTTCGCCCACACCATGTCGGTGAGGTTCTCCTCGGCAGCCACGGGGCTGGTGGCGGGGACGCTGAACTCACGCACGTCAACCTCCGGACGGTTGTTTGTTACCGGTGGGGAAACTTAGCCTGTGATTCCGGCGATACACCAGGCCGGTGGGGTGTTCCGTGACCGTGTCGTGGCACTCTTCCCAGCCGTGGCGAGTGTCGACGTGGTTGACGAGACCTTCCTGGTGGTGCCGCGAGCGGTGGTCGCCGCCGCTTTCGCGCCGCCCTCCGCCTGGCGTCGATTCTGGCCCGATCTTGATCTCCACGTCTATCTGGACCGCGGTGACCAAGGGCTGCGGTGGACCGTCGGCGGCGCCCTGACGGGCACGATGGAGGTCTGGCTGGAGGAGGTGCTCGACGGCACCCTGCTGCACTACTTCCTCCGCGCCGAACTGCCCGACGACGTCCCGGCCAAGCGCGTCCGCCGCGAGCTCCGCCGCCGCCAGCTCGCGGCCAAGGAGGTCTCCCTCGGCCTCAAGATGACCTTGGAAGCGGGTCGCGCCCCCGGTTGCCCACCGCTCGTGTCGTAGGTTTGCGGGGTGCGGGTTCACGTCGTCTCCGATGTCCACGGCAACACCGAGGCGCTGGCCCGCGCGGGGGACGGGGCCGACGCGCTCGTCGTCCTGGGCGACCTGGTCGACTTCGTCGACTACTACGACCACGGCAAGGGCATCCTCGGCCAGGTCTTCGGCGCCGAGAAGGTGGGCGTCTTCGCCGAACTCCGCCGCGGCCCCATGGGCCCGGAGACCGCCACCTTCCTCAGGTCCCTCTGGGGCAGCCTGGACGACCCGCGCGGTGTCGTCGACGAGGCGGTGCGCGCCCAGTACGCGGAGATGTTCGCCGCCATGACGGCCCCCACGTACGCCATCCCGGGCAACGTCGACTCGCCCGCGCTGTGGCCGGAGTTCGCCCGCGAGGGCCTGCACATGGTCGACGGGCAGGTGGTCGACATCGGCGGCCTGCGGTTCGGCTTCGCAGGCGGCGCGCTGCTGGGCAAGGGCCACGTCCTGCGCCCGGACGCCCCGTGGCTCCCGTACCTGCGCTACGAGGAGGACTACGCCGCCGCCATCGACAAGCTGGTCGACGTCGACGTCTTCTGCACCCACATCCCGCCGTCCGTGGCCGAACTCACCTACGACGTCGTCGCCCGGCGCGCCGAGGCGGGCTCGAAGGCGTTGCTGGAAGCCATCCACCGCGAACGACCGCGCTGGTCCGTCTTCGGCCACGTCCACCAGCCGATGTCGCGCCGAGTGCGGGTCGGGCGGACCGAGTGCGTCAACGTCGGCCACTTCCAGCGGCTGGGCAGGCCGTACGCGCTCCAGTGGTGAACCACGCGAGGCCCATTTGAGGCGGCCGAGCCGCCGTCCGCGGAGCAGCGGTCATCCAACGCTGTAACCTGCCCGGCATGGCCGATGAGTCCACCCAGTCAATCGTGATCGACGCGCCGCCGGAGCAGATCCTGGCGGTCATCGCGGACTTCGAGTCGTACCCGGACTGGGCGAACGGGGTGAAGCGCACCGAGGTGCTCGACTCCCGTGAGGACGGTCGGGCGGCGCAGGTGAAGTTCAACATCGACCAGGGTCCGATCAAGGACGAGTACGTGCTGGCCTACGAGTGGGCCGCCGACGGCGTCAGCTGGACCTTGGTCAAGGGCAACATGCAGAAGTCGCAGCAGGGCAGCTACCTGCTGGAGTCGACGGGCGGCAGCACCAAGGTGACGTACACCCTGTCGGTGCAGCTCGTGGTCCCGATGATCGGCCTGTTCCGCCGCAAGGCCGAGAAGATGATCATGGACACCGCCCTGAAGGAGCTCAAGCGGCGCGTGGAAAACGCTGGATGACGCGCGTCCTGCTCTTCACCGGCAAGGGCGGCGTCGGCAAGACGACGCTCGCCGCCGCCACCGCGGCCCAGCTCGCCGCCGACGGGCGCAAGGCGCTCGTCGTCTCGACCGACCCCGCGCACTCCCTCGGTGACGCGCTCGGCGTCCCCCTCGGCGGTCAGCCGTCCGAAGTGGACTCCGGGCTGTACGCCGCCCAGATCGACCCGCGCGGCCTCGTGGACGACGCCTGGCGCGACCTGCGCGGCCACCTGCGCACCATCCTGGCGGGCGCGGGCGTCGACGAGCTCGACGCCGAGGAGCTGACGGTCCTGCCCGGCGTGGAGGAACTGCTGGCGCTGGCCGAGGTGCACCGCCTCGCCCACGCGGGCCCGTGGGAGACCGTCGTGGTCGACTGCGGTCCGACCGCCGAGACGCTCCGGCTGCTCTCGCTCCCCGAGGCCTTCGCCGGGTACCTCGAACGCCTCTTCCCGACCCACCGGCGCGTCGTGCGCGGCCTGCTCGCGGGCGTCGCGGGCACGTCGACCGTGGAGAAGTGGGACGCGACCGCCGACGCGCTCGGCAGGCTCGCCGAACACCTCGACCTGCTCCGCGCGATGCTCGCCGACCAGACCACGACGAGCGTCCGCCTCGTGCTCACGCCCGAACGCGTGGTCGCCGCCGAGACCCGCCGCACGCTCACCGCGTTGGCGTTGCAGGGCATCCGCGTCGACGGCGTCGTCGCCAACCGCCTCGTCCCCGACCCCGGCTCGGCCAGGGGAGCGGCCGCGACCTGGCTGCGCACCCGCCGCCGGGAGCAGGACGCCGTGCTGGCCGAGCTGCGCCAGTCCGCCGAGCTGACCGGCATGGGCGAGGTGCGGATCGTCGACCACCGCGCCGCCGAGCCCGTCGGCGTGCGGGCGCTGCTGGACGTGGCCGCCGAGCTGTACCAGGGCGCCGACCCGTTGACCGGTGTCGAGGTGTCCACCGCTCCGCTGCTGGAGGTCAGCGGCGGCGGCAAGGGCACCGAGGCCGAGTACCTGCTGCGCATCGTGCTGCCGCTCGGCGACGACGCGGCGCTGGACCTGGCCAGGGTGGGTGACGAGCTGGCCGTCACGGTCGACGGCAGGCGCAAGCTGGTGGCGTTGCCGTCGCTGCTGCGGCGCTGCGTCGTGACCGGCGCGGAAATGGACGAGACCGGGCTGGCGGTCCACTTCCGACCCGACCCCAACCTGTGGATGCGGTGACCCTGTGGCGGACGACAAGACGGCGAAGCTGGTCGAAGAACTGCGGCTGCTGGTCGACGTGGCCGCCGAGCGCGCCCAACCGTGGCTGCAGAAGATCGCCACCGAGGGCGCGGGCGACCACAACCCGCAAACCTGCGGCTGGTGCCCGCTCTGCAACGCCGCGGCCCTGATCAAGGGCGACCGCTCGGAACTGGCCGCGAAGGCCGCCGAACACGTCTCCGGGTTGCTCACCCTGCTCCGCATGGCCCTGAGCGACCCCGGCGGTAGTACCTCCGCCCAGTCCGCCCCTCAGCCGGATGAGCCGCGGGTCCAGCACATCCAGGTGGTGCGCCGGAAGTCCGACCAGAGTTCCCAGTGCTGACGGTAGGCGTCGACATCGGCGGCACCAGCGTCCGCGCCGGTGTGGTCAACTCCGACGGCACCGTGGTGGACATCACCAGAGCCCTGACCCCCGGTGAGGAAGGGCCGCTCGAAGACGCCATCACCACGGCCGTCACGGAGTTGGCCACCAGGCACCACATCTCCGCGGTGGGCCTGGCCGTAGCCGGTTTCGTCGCCACCGACCGCCGCACCGTCCGCTTCGCCCCCCACCTGGCCTGGCGCCAGGCCCCGGTCGCACAGCGCCTGTCCCACCGCATCGGCCTACCCGTGGTCCTCGAACACGACGCCAACGCCGCCGCCCTGGCCGAACACCGCTTCGGCGCCGCCAGGGGCGCCAAGATCGCCGTCATGGTCGCCCTGGGAACGGGCATCGGCGGCGCCTTGCTGATCGACGGCAAGGTCTACCGAGGCGCCCACGGCGTAGCCCCGGAGCTAGGCCACCTGCGCTTGGTCCCGGACGGCAGGCCCTGCCCGTGCGGCAAGAACGGCTGCTGGGAGCGCTACTGCAGCGGCACAGCACTGAGCACCACAGCGGTGGAATTGCTGGCGAAGAACCCCGGCGTCTCCACGGTCCTGGTCAGGGAAGCGCTGAAGGACTCCCGCGCCATCACCGGCAGGCGTGTAGCGGCAGCCGCGAGGGACGGCGACCCTCTAGCCCTACGCGCAATGGCCGATCTCGCGAAGTGGCTGGGCGACGGCCTCGCACTGGTCGCGGACGTCTACGACCCGGAGATGGTCGTAATCGGCGGCGGCGTCTCGGAATCAGCACCACTGTTCCTGGACGACGCCCGCGAACGCTACGCGGAAACCATCACCGGCGCAGGCCACCGCCCGTTGGCAAGGATCCGCACAGCTCAACTGGGCGACGACGCGGGCCTGGTAGGCGCAGCCACCCTCGCAAGAGACCTGGCCAGCCACATCACGCCAAACGGCCGCAAACGCTAAGCACTCACACCCACACCACAAAGCAGCCAGTTGACGCAAGCCTGCCACCCCACCACCAACCGGCGGACAAGCTGGCGGCCCCCTCACCAACCGGCGCACAAATCTGCCGCCCCACCACTGACCGACCCACAAACTGCCGCCTCCATCGTCAAGCGGCGGACAAATCTGCCGCCTTCACCACTAACCGGCAGACGGACCGGGCCCTAGAAGCGTGGTCGATTTTACTCGGGGCATTCGACCCTTAAAATTAGTCGGGCCCAGGGCTTCCCTCCTGCCCTTTTTGGCCCGACAAAGGGTCGAATAAGGGGTCCCCGAGTCAAATCGACCACACCCCGCTGGAACAGGCAGCCGCCTCCGTGCCACGTCGAAACCGGCAGCCGCCCATCCGGGGATCGTTACGACCCTGCCGGTACGTATCAGGTGGTTCCCCCGCCACCCCGCTCGCGCAATTGTCTCAATCTTTGATCTTGGTTTGTCAAGGCGGGAAAGATGCCTTGACGCCAAGATCAAAGAGGAGGGCGCTTCGGATCGGGGCGGCGGGGGAGGTCTGTGCCGGGTCCAGTTGCGTGCGGCCGTTTCACGCTCAAGGCAACCAGCGCCGAGCCGCTCGTGAACCCGCCCAACCCCTAAAGGACCGCCCCGTCATCCCACCCGGAATCCGGCGGCGGTCCCGGCTTGACCCGCATCACCAGCCACCCGACACCCCCGCACAGCACCACCAGAGCCACCGGCACACTGATCTGCGTGGACAGCCCGAACAACTGCGGCACCACCAACAGCACCACCCCCACGGCGATGATCACCAACGCCACGATCGTCCCCGCCCGCAACCGGGGCAGGGGCGGGGGATCCGGCGGCACGAAGTGCTCGTCGTCCTCGTCCTCCGGCTCGGGTGCCGTGACGCGCGGCTGTCCCTCCGGCCGGATCCCGGCGGCGACCGGTTCGTCGGCTGGTTCGTCGAACGAGGGGGGATCGGGCCAGTTGGCGCCCATCCCGTCCCGTTCCAGGCTCGCGACTATCTCCGCGAAGGCCGCGTCCACGTCTTCGGGGCCGTCGGTCGAGTCGCGTCGGGAATCCATCGGCGTGCTCCAGCCCTCCCGTGTCCGGGCGTCGTCTTTTCCCTGTCATCGTCCCACGCGCGCTCAACGTTCCGGGCTCCGGCAGCCGGGCGGATGTGGACCCGCACCTTCCGGGAACGCGTGTTCGTTGTGCCTTGTGCCGTCGGCTACGTAGGCTGAGGTCGGATCAAGGTCGGTGAGGGAGGCGCTCCCAGCAGTGCTGTACTGGTTGATGAAGCACATTTTTCTCGGACCCGTGCTGAAGGTGTTCTTCCGTCCCCGGATCATCGAGGGCGCCGAGAACATCCCGAAGGAGGGTGGCGCCATCCTGGCGAGCAACCACCTCGCGGTCTCCGACTCCTTCTTCCTGCCGCTGAAGCTGTCGCGGAGGGTGACGTTCCCGGCCAAGATCGAGTACTTCACGGGCAAGGGCGTCAAGGGCTGGCTCCAGAAGTCGTTCATGTCCGGCGTCGGCCAGGTGCCGATCGACCGGTCGAGTGCTTCGGCCGCCCAGGGCGCGCTGTCGACCGGTGTGCGGATCCTGCGCGAGGGGAAGCTGCTCGGCATCTACCCCGAGGGCACCCGGTCGCCGGACGGCCGCCTGTACAAGGGCAAGGTCGGCGTCGCCTGGATCGCGCTGGAGGCGGGCGTGCCGGTGATCCCGATCGCGATGTTCGGCACCGACAAGGCCAACCCGATCGGCTCCCGCATGTGGAAGCCGACCCCCATCACGATCAAGATCGGCAAACCCCTCGACTTCTCCCGCTACGAGGGCCTCTCCGGTGACCGGTTCGTGCTGCGGTCGATCACCGACGAGATCATGTACGCGCTGATGGAGCTGACCGGCCAGGAGTACGTGGACGTCTACGCGGCGAAGGCCAAGGAGGACCAGGCGGCCGCGGAGGCGGGAACCGTCGAGGTCCCGGCGCAGCAGGACGCCAAGTCGGCCGATCGCGTGCCCGAGACGAAGGCGGGCTGAGCGGCCACTTAGGGTGGGCCCGGTGCGTTTCTTCTACGACTGCGAATTCATCGAGGACGGCACCACCATCGACCTGATCTCGATCGGTGTGGTGACCGAGGAGGGCGATGAGTTCTACGCGGTCTCGACCGAGTTCGACCCCGCCAAGGCGGGCCCCTGGGTGCGCAACAACGTGCTCAACCAGCTCCCGCCGCCCGCGGACCCGACGTGGCGCAGTCGGGAGAAGCTCCGGCGCGACCTGCTGGACTTCCTCGGCGGCCCCAAAGCGGCCCGCGACGAGGTCGAGCTGTGGGCGTGGTTCGCGGCGTACGACCACGTCGCGCTCGCCCAGCTCTGGGGCGCGATGCCCGCGCTGCCGCGCAGCCTGCCGCGCTTCACCCGCGACCTCCGGCAGCGCTGGGACGACGTCGGCAGGCCACGGTTGCCGCAGGCCCCGGCCGACGCGCACGACGCCCTCGCGGACGCCAGGCACAACCTGGCGCGCTGGAAGGTGATCGAACAGGAGCGGAAGAAGCGCGGTTTCCCGGTCGCGTGAGCGTCGCGCGAGCACAGAAATGTGACCGCGGTGTTGCTGCACCGATCCAGTCCGTGACACGCTTCGGGCTCCGAGGTAGTGACGCCGGGCACCGACGCCCTGGGCGACACTCGACCAAACGGTCTTCGAGAGAGATTGGGCGAAGCAGATGCGCATCGGTGTGCTCACTGGCGGCGGGGACTGCCCTGGCCTGAACGCGGTCATCAGGGCCGTCGTTCGCAAGGGTGTCGAGGTCCACGGCTGGGACATCGTCGGCTTCCGCAACGGGTGGCAGGGGCCGATCGAGGGGCTGACGAAGTCCATCGGCCTCGCGGACGTCGAGGACATCCTGACCAGGGGTGGCACCATCCTCGGCTCGTCGCGGACGAACCCGTACAAGGTCGACGGCGGCGTCGACAAGATCCGCGAGGTGCTCGCGGCCGAAGGCGTCGACGCGCTGATCGCGATCGGCGGCGAGGACACCCTCGGCGTCGCGAAGCGCCTCACCGACGACGGCATCGGCGTCGTGGGCGTGCCGAAGACGATCGACAACGACCTCGGCGCGACCGACTACACGTTCGGCTTCGACACCGCGGTGCACATCGCGACCGAGTCGATCGACCGGCTGCGCACCACCGCCGAGTCGCACCACCGCGCGCTCGTCGTCGAGGTCATGGGCCGCCACGCGGGCTGGATCGCGCTGCACTCCGGCCTCGCAGGCGGCGCGAACGTCATCCTCGTGCCGGAGCGCCCGTTCAGCGTCGAGAAGGTCGTCAGCTGGGTCGAGCGGCGCTTCGAGAAGCAGTACGCGCCGATCATCGTCGTGGCCGAGGGCGCTGTGCCCGAAGGCGGCGCCGAGGTCCTGCACTCCGGTGAGAAGGACGCGTTCGGCCACGTCCGCCTCGGCGGCGTCGGCACCTGGCTCGCGGAGGAGATCGCGCAGCGCACCGGCAAGGAGTCCCGCGCGGTCGTGCTGGGCCACACCCAGCGCGGCGGCATCCCGACCGCGTACGACCGCGTCCTCGCGACCCGCTTCGGCCTGCACGCGGCCGACGCCGTGGCCGACGGCGACTTCGGCGTGATGGTGGCGCTCCGCGGCACCGAGATCGTCCGCGTCAAGCTGGCCGAGGCCACCGCCGAGCTCAAGACGGTCCCGGCGCACCGCCTGGCCGAGGCCGAGGTCTTCTTCGGCTAGACCGGTTCTTCGACGAGGGCCCCGTGGTTTCCGCGGGGCCCTCGTCGCGTTCAGTAAGCGCCCAGGTCCAGGTACGCGGCGAACGTGCCCAGCCAGTGCTCGGCCGCGTAGCCGTGGCCGAACACGTACCGCCAGCCCGCTTCGCGGTGCGCCTCGGCCGACGTCGTCGCCAACTCCCGGTACCGGTGGCCCTCGGGCAGCGCCTCGGCGATCGCCTTCCAGTTCCACGCCCGCGACAGCGCCAGGCCGGACAGGTGGGAGCCGTACGGGTCGGCCGGGTCGTCCACGGGTACGGGTTCCCGCAAGACCTTCCAGCGCGCCTCGTCCAGGTTCGGCAGGAACGCCGTGAACCACACGGCGAACGCCTCGGTGTCCAGCACCCGCCGCATCAGGTCCGACTCGACCAGCGCGGGGGACAGGAAGTCCGCCGCGTCGGGCTCGAACCCGCCGTAGGCGGAGTCCTCGCGGTGCCACCGCAGCGCGGCCTCGGTGCACGCCTCGGCCAGCTCGTCGTCGCCGACGGCCCGCGCCGCGTCCAGGACCAGCCCGACCGCGAACGCCGTGTTGCCGTGCGTCCCGGTCCGCATCGGCAGCCGCGCCGTGCTCACCCAGGCGAGGAACCGGTCGCGCAGCACGGTCGCCAGCGGTGCCAGCGCGGCCGACCAGCGCAGGGCGTCCTCCGAGCCCCACGTCCGCAGCTCGGCGTCCAGCACGAGCAGCCAGCCCCAGCCGTACGGGCGCTCCCAGTGCTTGCCGCGCGGGCCGCGGAAGAACTCGGCCTCGACCTCGCACTTCTCCGGCGTGAGCAGCGAGTCCAGCACGGCGACCGCGTCGGCCGCCCCGTCCAACGCGGGCCGCAACCTGAGCAGCCGCACCGCGAGCCACGTCTGGTGCACGCACGAGTGCCAGTCGTACGACCCGGCGAACACCGGGTGCAGGACGCGGTGCGGCACCAGCTCCTCGTCGGAGGTGATCAGCATCGTCCAGTGCACGGGGTGGTCCCGTTGGACGTTGGCCACAGCGGTCGCCAGCAGCCGTGCGGCCGTAGGGTCATCCAATCGGGTGGAATTCATGTGTTCATCATGCAGGCGATCACACTTCTCGCGCAGGGGCCGTCCGTTGGCTTCCTGACTGTGGCTTCCTGACTGCGGAAACCCCCATCGCGTCTCTCAGGGTGGAACACATACCCTGTTCACTGTGAACTGGACCGTGGACGTGCCCGTGGACACGCTTCCCGAGCTACCGCCGCTTCCCCCCGAGATGCGTGCTCGGTTGGACGCCGCCCTGGCTCGCCCGGCTGCTCAGCAGCCGGAGTGGCCGGACCCGGAGCAGGTGCGGAAGGTGCGCACCGTGCTGGAGAGCGTGCCCCCCATCACCGTGCCCGCCGAGATCGACCGGTTGCGCGCCAACCTGGCCGAGGTCGCCCGAGGCGACGCCTTCCTGCTCCAGGGCGGCGACTGCGCGGAGACCTTCGCCGACAACACCGAACCGCACATCCGCGGCAACATCCGGACGCTGCTCCAGATGGCCGTCGTCCTCACCTACGGTGCCAGCGTGCCCGTGGTGAAGGTCGGCCGCATCGCCGGCCAGTACGCCAAGCCGCGCTCGTCGGGCATCGACGCGCTCGGCCTGCCGTCCTACCGCGGCGACATCATCAACTCCCTCGTCGCCACGCCCGAAGCCCGCGTCCCGGACCCGTCGCGCATGCTCAGGGCGTACGCCAACGCCGGCGCCACGATGAACCTGCTGCGCGCGCTCACCAGCGCGGGCATGGCCGACCTGCACCGCCTGCACGACTGGAACAAGGACTTCGTCCGCACCAGCCCCGCCGGTGAGCGCTACGAGGCCCTGGCCGCCGAGATCGACCGCGGCCTCCGCTTCATGTCGGCCTGCGGCGTGAACGACATGTCGCTGCACACCACCGAGATCTTCGCCTCGCACGAGGCGCTGCTCATCGACTACGAGCGCTCCCTGCTCCGCTTGGACACCACGAACGACGAGCCCAGGCTGTACGACCTGTCGTCGCACTTCCTGTGGATCGGCGACCGCACCAGGCAGCTGGACGGCGCCCACGTCGCGTTCGCGGAGATGCTGTCCAACCCGATCGGCCTCAAGATCGGCCCCTCCACCTCCCCGGAGATGGCCGTCGAGTACGTCGAGCGCCTGGACCCGCGCAACGAGGCGGGCAGGCTCACCCTCATCTCGCGCATGGGCAACAGCAAGGTCCGCGACATGCTGCCCGCCATCGTCGAGAAGGTCACCGCATCGGGCCACCAGGTCATCTGGCAGTGCGACCCGATGCACGGCAACACGCACGAATCGTCCACCGGGTACAAGACGAGGCACTTCGACCGGATCGTCGACGAGGTCCAGGGCTTCTTCGAGGTCCACCGCGGCCTCGGCACCCACCCCGGCGGCATCCACATCGAACTGACCGGCGAAGACGTCACGGAATGCCTGGGCGGCGCCCAGGAAATTTCCGACGCAGACCTCTCAGGCCGCTACGAAACCGCCTGCGACCCCCGCCTGAACACCCAGCAGTCGTTGGAGCTGGCATTCCTGGTCGCGGAAATGCTCCGCTCGTAGAAGCAGCAGCACGCATGCGGCCCCCGACAACAATGTTGTCGGGGGCCGCTTCGCTTTTGCCTCCACGTCACAGAGGTGGCCCCGAACCGTGCCCGTCACGGACGCACGCAACCGGAAGGCACCCGCACTTCCCCCGCCACCCCGATCCCCAGCGCCCTCAGCTTTGCCCTTGCTTTGTCAAGGCATCTTTCCCGCCTTGACAAAGCAAGGGCAAAGTTCGAGACAATTGAGCGAGCGGGGTGCCTGTTGGCCTAACAAAGACAGAAGCACACCCCTTGAATGCCCAGGGTTCCCGCAGCGCGAGCAACGACTCACCGAGTCTCTTCCTCGCGCATCTCGATCAAGGTCTCGGACGCCGACTTCCCCGGCTTCGGCCTGTGCAGAAGCCTGTGGACGTGCAGTTCCCGAAGCAACTGCTCCTGACGCTCCTGCCAGTCCGGCTCCAGAATCCCGGCCTCGATCAAGTCTTCCAACGTCATCTCGGTGACGTCCGACGCCCGCGCGATCTCCACGAACAAACGCTAGCAGCCCATTCGACAACAAACGCGACCACGATCGTGCGAACTATTCGGGGGAATTGACCACCGGCCAATTCCCCCGAACACCGACCCCTAAAGCGCCGTCAAACTAATCCGAGAACCCTTCTCCACCTTCGACCCCGGCGGCACCGACTGGTTCAGCACCGTCGCGTTCGGGTTCCGGCTGAACTGCGTGTCCACCTTCAACCCGAGGTCTTCCAGCTGCTTCTTCGCGTCCTTCAGCTTCTTCCCCTCGACCTTCGGCACCGTCACCGTCTCCGGCGCCGACGACAGCACCACGGTCACCCGCTTGTTGCCTCCGGGCTGCACGACGGTGTTGGCCGGGGGGTCGGTGCGGACGACGCGGCCGCCTTCGACGTTGCCGTTCTTCTCCGCGGGTCCTTCCACGGGCTCGAACCCGAGCGAGGTCAGTTCCGCGAACGCCTCGTCCTTGGTCTTCCCGGCGACGTTCGGCACGGGCTTGGGCTGGGCGCCCTTGCTCAGCACGATGATCACCGTCGAGCCGACCTTGACCTGGGTGCCGGGCGCCGGTTTCAGCGTCACGACCTTGTCTTTCGGCACGGTGTCGCTGAAGACGTCGTCCTCGGGGTTCCGCGCGGACTTCAGGCCGCCCTGCTCGATGTCCTTCTGCGCCGCGGCCGGGTCGATGCCCGCCTGCACGGTCGGCACCACGGGCTTGCCGAGGGACACGAACACCTTGACCGCGTCACCCCGCAGCTTCTCCGTGCCCTCGGGCGGGTCGGTGCGGAGCACCTTGCCCTTGGGCACCGTGTCGCTGGCCTCCAGCGAGATTGTGGACTTCAGCGACGCGCCCTGGAGGAGCACGACGGCGCTCTCCTCCTCGTTGCCGACGACACCGGGAACGGAGGTGAACCGGCCGCTGCCCATCCACCACGCGGTGACGCCGACGAGGATCGCCAGGACGACGACGAGGCTGACCCAGAGGGCGAAGCGGCGCTTGTTCTTCTTCCGCTCCTCCTCGTACCGCTCGGCGGCCGTCTTCTTCGGCGTGCGCTTCCGGGCGGCGGGCTTGGGCGGCGCTGCGGGAGGCGGCGGGGCTTGCTGGAAGGAGTTCCGGTTCAGCGCCACGGTCCCTTGAGGACCCTGAGATCCGCCCTGAGGCGGCCCCGCGGGCCCGCCGGGTAGGCGAGGTGCCCTCGTGATGACCGTGGCCGCAGAAGCGGCAGCAGAGGCCAAAACGGGCATGGTCAGCTCGGCGGGCGGCGAATCCTGGCCCGGCGTCTGCACCGGGCGGACCCTCACGGTCGCGTCGTGCTGCCCCGGAGCGGGCGCCGGGACGGGCATCCTCGACATCCCGAGCGAGAGCCGCACCCGTTCGGCCTCGGCCAGGAACGCCGCCGCGTCGGCGGGGCGCTGGGCCGGGTCGCGGCGGGTGGCCCGCACGACGAGCCGGTCCAGCTCGGGCGGGATGCCGGGGACGAGCGTGCTGGGGGCGGGGACGTCCTCGTTGACGTGCCGGTAGGCGACGGAGATCGCCGTGTCCCCGAGGTACGGCGTCACCCCGGTCAACATCTCGTAGAGCACGATCCCCGCCGAGTACACGTCGCTGCGGGAGTCCGAAGCACCGGTCGCCACCTGCTCGGGGGAGAGGTAGGCGACCGTGCCGAGGATCGTGCTGTCGCTGGTGGTGCCGGCGCTCGCGACTGCTCTGACCAGGCCGAAGTCCGCGACCTTGACCACGCCGTCGTGGCCGATCAGCACGTTCTCCGGCTTCACGTCCCGGTGGACCAGGCCCGCCTGGTGCGCGGCGGCCAGGGCCGACAGCACCGGTTCGAGCACGCTCAGCGCGAGCGGCGTGCTCAGGGTGCCCCGTTCGGTGATGAGGTCGCGCAGGGTGCCGCCCTCGATGAGTTCCATGATGAGGAATACGTGCTCACCGTCGGGTGTGCCTCTGTCGACTCCCTGATCGTGCACGGCGACGATGCCGGGGTGCTTCAAGCGGGCCGCTGTGCGGGCCTCCTGCTCGAAGCGGGCGACGAAGGCGCGGTCCGCGGAGAACTGGGGATCCATCACCTTGATGGCGACGGCGCGGTCCAGGCGCGTGTCCACGCCGCGGTAGACGGTGGACATGCCGCCACGGGCGAGCACGCGGTCCACCCGGTAGCGGTGTTCCAGCAATCCGCCGATCACGTTCGTACCAGACCTCTCCACAACTACCGATCGTACGGAGGACGAGGATGACCCGGTTGGCGCAGGGCGTTCAAAGAGAGGTTATGGCATCGTGACCCCCGTGAGTGCGATTCCCGCCGCTGCGGATGTATTGGCCCCCGACCTGGAGGTCCTCGACCTCCCGACGGTCGCCGACCGCCTTGGCCTACCCATCACCCGTGTCCACCAGCTGCTTCGCGACGGGCAACTGCTCGCCGAACGGCGTGCTGGCGTGCTCGTGGTCCCCGCCGACTTCATCGCGGCAGCAGGCGTTGTGAAGGGGTTGTTCGGCACGGTCACCGTGCTGCGCGACTCCGGTTACTCGACCGACGAGATCCTGCGCTGGCTCTTCACCGAGGACGAGACGCTGCCCGGCACGCCCATCGAGGCGCTGCGCGGCGACCGTGGTCGCGAGGTGAAGCGCCGGGCTCAGGCCTTGGCGTTCTGACCCGTTCCCGGATGGACGGCCCGCGCCACGACGGCGCGGGCCAGACCCGGTAGCGCCACGGCCAGCCGTCGCGTTCTCGGCACGACCACCCGTCGGGAGAACACCTGGTAGTCGGCTGCCACGATGCCGTCCAGGATGTCCCGGTAGAGGGTCAGCGCCGTCTCGATGCACGGCCGGGAGACCGGCCGCAGCCCCGCCACGCCCGTTTCCGCTTCGCGGTAGACGGCGTAGGTGTGGGCGGCGAGGTGCGCCAGCGCGCGCCGCACCGGCTGCTCGGACCGACCGGTCCGCCTGCACCGCAGGAGCAGGTCGCGGTCGACGCCGTACGCGTCCAGCACGTCCAGCGGCAGGTAGAGCCGCCCCCGGTCGAGGTCCTCGCCGACGTCCCGGAGGAAGTTCGTCAGCTGGAACGCGACCCCCAGCGCCGCCGCTGCCGACTCGACCTCGTCGCGCGGGCCCACGGTGCCCAGCACCGGCAGCATCTGGAGGCCGATGACGGCCGCCGACCCGTGCACGTACCGGCCGAGCGCGGCCAGGTCGGCGTACTCGGTGACCTCCAGGTCCATCCGCATCGACGCCAGGAAGTCGGTGAACAGGCCCCGCTCGATCCCGTGGCGCTCGACGGTGTCCGCGAGCGCGGCGAGCACCGGGTGGTCCGTCCGACGGCCGTCGAGCTGGGCGTCGAGCTGCTTCTCCAGCCGGTCCAGCTCCGCACCCCGCTCGGCGGAGGTGTTGGCGTCCACGATCTCGTCCGCCCACCGCGCGAACCCGTACAGGGCGTGCACCGCCGGGCGCTGCGCGGGCGTGAGCAGTCGCGTGGCCAGGTAGAACGTCTTCCCGTAGCTCGCGTTCAGGCGTTTGCAGCGCGCGTAGGCCAGTCGCACCGCCGGATCGGTGATCCCCGCGGCGTCGAGTTCCCGGTCGCTCACGGGCGTGGCCCGTACCTGCTCGACAGCTCCAGGGGGTCCGGCCGTCCCAGCGAGACGGTGGCGAGCGCGGACACGGCGACGACGAAGACCAGGTAGAACCACGAGTACAGCCCGGTGTCGCCGTTGGGGAAGGTCACCAGCAGCAGCACGCAGGAGAAGAACACCACCGCCCGCAGGCCGGTCAGCGTCCACGCGAGTCCGGCGCCGAGGACCAGCGGCCAGCTGAAGTACCAGGGCAGGGTGGCGGGGGAGAGCAGTGCGACGGCGAGCATGGTCAGCGCGGCGTGGCGGATGGCGTTGGGGCCGCCGTCCTCGGCCGCGCGCCACTGCCGCCAGGCGATGTAGACCAGCAGCAGTGATCCGGCGCCGCGGGCGATGGTCATGAAGACGCCGGGTTCGACGGAGACGAAGGTGTTGACGATCGTGTAGGCGAAGTCGCCGACCGCGCTGGGCAGCGACAGCCAGTTCACGATCGTCGACGACGAGCTGAGGGCCGGGATCCAGCCGAGGTCGACCCGCGCGACGACCGTGCAGACGGCGAAGACGGCCACGAACACCGCGACCCCCCTGCCGATGGCCTTCGCGAAGCGGGCGCGTTGAGCGCCGTCGAGCCGTGCGGCCCACACGAGCACCAGGAACGGCAACGCGATCACCGCGGTGGCCTTGATCGCCACGGCCAGCGTGACCAGCGCGATTCCGAGCACGTGCCGCCGGTCCAGCACCAGCAGCACCCCGGCCGCCATCAGCCCGACCATCAGGATGTCGTTGTGCCCGCCGCCGATCAGGTGGACCAGCATCAGCGGGTTCGCCCCGGCCAGCCAGAGCGCGACGGCGGGACGGCCGCCCAGGTGGCGGGCGAGACCGGGCAGCGACCAGCACAGCAGCGCCAGCCCGGCGGCCAGGACGAGCCGCATCAGCACGACCCCGGTGATCACGCTGCCGCCGGTGGCCCACACGACACCCTTGGCGATGAGGATGAACAGCGGTCCGTACGGGGCCGGGGTGTTCTGCCACACCCAGCTCACGTTGTCGCTCAACGGACTCGGCAACGCCGCCGGACCCACCCGGTACGGGTCGAACCCGTGCAACGCCAACTGCCCCTGCGCCAAGTACGAGTACACGTCCTTGGAGAACAACGGCGGCGACAACAACAGCGGCAACGTCCACGCCGCGATCGCGATCACCACCGCCGCACTGCCCACGTACCGGTTGCGCACCATCCGACCCAGCCGCACCCACGCCCAGATCACCAGACCCAGACCCGCGTACAACACCCCCGTCGCCAGATCACGACCGTGCCCGTACCGGATCCAGCTCAACGACGTGTTCGTCAGCAGCGGATCGATCTTCAGGACCGCGCCCGCGCCGGCACCGCCGATCGAGAGCAGCGAAACGCCCACGACCCCCAGCAGGATCGTCCGGATCGGGATACCGGTCGGTTCCGCGGGCGCGCGCGTAGCAGCGGACGGCGCCTGCTGCACGGACGCGGCGCTCGATCTGGGAGGGGACGGAGTTGAAGCCATCGCGGCAACATCGTTGCACAGCGCGTGCACGCTTCGGCACGCGATGGCGGGCAAGCGCGGTGGGGCCTCGACGCCCCGGAGGATCTTCGCACGTGAAGATCACCCCGGGCAGTGACCATGTGGAGTATTCGCGTCCGGGCCGTGCGCGGTTCGATCAGCTCACGACGGACGTCCTGGCCCGTGCGGACCGGGTGAGCAGCGGCGTGCCCGCGACCCGCTGCGCGGCCAGCTTCCCGGAGATCAGCACCGGCGGGACGCCGACGCCGGGCGTGGTGCCGCAGCCCGCCAGCACCACGTTGTCGACGCCGTCGACCAGGTTGCGCGGCCGGAACGGGCCGGTCTGCGCGATCGTGTGCGCGGCCGAGAACGGGGTGCCCGCCGCGAGCCCCTGGTCCGCCCAGTCCTGGGGTGTGACCAGCCGCGACGTCTCGATCGACGCCTCGAACCCGGTCAGCCCGCGAGCCTCCAGGACCCGCAGCAGCTCGTCGCGGTAGGCGGGGCCGACGCGCGGCCAGTCGATCGGCCCGGTCTCCAGGTTCGGCGCGGGCGCGAGCACGAAGTTCAGGTGCCGGTCGGCGGGCGCGAGCGACGGGTCGCTCACCGTCGGCTGGGTCACCAGCAGCGACGGGTCGCTCATCAGCCTGCCCGTCGAGGTGATCTCCTCGAACGTCCGGTCCCACGCCCGCCCGAAGAAGATCGTGTGGTGCCCGAGCTCCGACCACGTCCGGTTCGTGCCCGCGTGCAGCACGACCGCCGACGGCGACCAGCGCACCGGGCGCGGGCGGCGCGGGGCCTTGCCGAGCAGCCGGTAGGCGACCGGCAGGTCCGGGGTCAGCACCACGGCGTCGCACGGGATCCGCTCGCCGCCGGTCGTGCGGACGGCCGTGCCGCGGCTGCCGATGCGCTCCAGCCAGGCGACCGGCGTGTCGTAGCGGAAGGTCGCGCCCGCGGCCGCGGCCGCGCCCGCCATCGCGTCCGGCAGGGCCCGCATCCCGCCGCGCGGGAAGTGCACGCCGGAGACGGTGTCCATGTACGCGATCACGGCGTACGCGGCCAGCGCCCGCCGCGGCGGCACCCCGGCGTAGAGCGACTGGAACGAGAACACGCGCTGGAGGCGCTCGTCGCGCAGGAACCGCGCGATGGCCGGGCCGAGCCGCCCGAACCCGCCCAGCGCCGCCAGCTTCGCCAGCGACGGGCCCAGCACGTCGGCGGGGGAGTCGAAGTTGCCGCCGATGAACCGGTCGCGCTCGACCCGGTACAGCTCGGTCAGCCACGTCCGCAGCTCCCGGTAGCCCGCGGCCTCGGCGCCGCCCGCGAACCGCCGCACCTCGGCCTCCATCGCGTCCGCGTCGGCGTGCACGTCGAGCGTGCTGCCGTCGGCGAACCGCGCCCGGTAGGCGGGGTCGACGGGCAGGAGGTCCAGCCGGTCGGCCAGCGACTCGCCGACCGCGGCGAGGGCGTCCTCCACCAGTTCCGGCATGGTCAGCACGGTCGGCCCGGTGTCGATCCGGTAGCCGTCCAGGTCCAGCCTGCCCGCCCGGCCTCCCGGCGTGGAGTCGCGCTCGACGACGGTCACCGCGCGGCCCGTGCCGAGCAGGTGCAGCGCCGTGGACAGGCCCGCGAGACCCGCGCCGACCACGACGACGTGATCGGTGCGCCCCGGCAGCCTCTTCATGTCAGTAGGTCCGCTTCGTCGCGCTGACGGCCAGTTCGGCCAGTCGTTCACCCGCCGGGGCCACGGTCGGCGCGGCTTCGAGAGCGGTCAGGGCGGACGTGGTCAGCTCGGCGATCCGGTCCTCGATCGCGTCCACGGCGCCCACGCCGATCAGCGCGTCGCGCACCTCGTCGACCGTCTCCACGTCCAGCTCCGGGTTGCCGAGCGCCCGGTGCAGCACGTCCGCGCCGTACTCCATGCCGAGCGCCACGAGCAGCGTCCGCTTGCCCTCGCGCAGGTCGTCGCCCGCTGGTTTGCCGGTGACCGCCGGGTCGCCGAACACGCCGAGCAGGTCGTCCCGCAGCTGGAAGGCGACGCCGATGTCCGCGCCGAACCGGCGCAGCCCGTCGATCAGCTCCGGCGACCCGCCGCCGAGCGCGGCGCCCATGTGCAGCGGCCGTTCGACGGTGTACGCGGCGGTCTTGAGCCGGTCGATCCGCAGCGCGGCCTCGGGCGACGAGTCGCCGCGCGCCTGCGTGAGCACGTCCAGGTACTGGCCCGCGAGCATCTCCGTGCGCATGTCCCGCCACGGCAGGCTCAGGCGCTGGAGCGCGTCCGTCGGCAGACCGGCGGCGAACAGCATGTCGTCCGCCCACGCCAGCGCGATGTCGCCGATCAGCACGGCCGCCGCGAGCCCGAACCGCTCCGGCTCGCCGAGCCAGCGCCGGTCGCGGTGCTCCTGGGCGAACGCGATGTGCACGGTCGGCCGGCCCCGCCGCACCTCGGAGGCGTCCATCAGGTCGTCGTGCACCAGCGCGCACGCCTGGATCAGCTCCAGCGAGCTGACCGCCGTGAGCACGGACTCCGCGAGGGGCCCCTCCGGATCACCGCCCGCGGCCCGCCAGCCCCACCACGCGAACGTCGGGCGGATGCGCTTCCCGCCGCTGAGGACGAACGCGGCCAGGCCGTCCACCGCCCCGGTGAAGTTGTCGTCCATCAGCGCGCCCAACGTGCGCCGGTCGGCCAGGTAGGTCGCCAGCGCCTCGTCGACGTGCTTGGGCAGTGCGAGGTCCAACGGGTGGAGCAGTTCTGGGGCGGACACACCTCTATGGTCACCTCTCCGGCGCTCCGCCGCCGCACCGGGGCCCTCGTCCCAGCAAGTGAATGCTGTCTCCCACACGTCGGACACCCCACTAGGGTGATGGGCATGACGACGGTGGTCGAACGGTTGCACGGGCGAGGTCCCCTGTTCTCCGTCGAGTTCTTCCCTCCCCGCGACAGCGCGGACGAGCTGGTCCTGTGGCGCGCGATCCGCGAACTGGAGCCGCTCGACCCCGCGTTCGTGTCCATCACCTACGGCGCGGGCGGGTCCAGCCGCGACTTCACCATCCGCACAACCGGCCGCGTCGCGCAGGAGACGACCCTGGTGCCGATGGCGCACCTCACCGCCGTCGACCACTCCGTCGCCGAGCTGCGCAACGTGATCGGCTGGTACGCGGCCGTCGGCGTGCGCAACATCCTGGCCGTGCGGGGCGATCCGCCCGGCGACCCCCACGGCGAGTGGATCGCCCACCCCGAAGGCCTCACCTACGCCGAGGAACTGGTCCGGCTCTGCCGCGAGCTCGGCGACTTCTGCGTGGGCGTCGCGGCGTTCCCGTACGGCCACCCGCGCTCCGGCGACGTGGACGAGGACACGAAGTACCTGGTCCGCAAGCTGCGCGCGGGCGCGGACTTCGCCATCGCCCAGCTGTTCTTCGAGCCGGAGGACTTCCTGAGGCTGCGCGACCGGGTCGACGCGCTCGGCTGCGACACCACGCTGATCCCCGGCCTCATGCCGTTGACGACCCCGCGCACGCTGGCCAAGACGATCGAGCTGTCCGGCGCCGACGTCCCGCCGTCCGTCGCCCGAAAACTGGACCCCTTCGTGGACGACCCGGTGGCCTTCCGGAAGGCTGGTGTCGACCTGGTGACGGGGATGGGGGAGCGGCTGCTCGCCGAAGGCGTGCCCAGCCTGCACTTCTACACCCTGAACCGCTCCAAGGCGACGAGGGAAGTCGTGGCCCGACTGGGCCTGGTCCCCGCGCGCACGTAAAGGGGGAGGTGTGGATGCCCACCTTCGACGAGAACTTCAAGAAGGACGCCGAGGCCCGACGGGCCCGGTCCGAGGCGCACAAGCGAGGCCTGGCGGACGACTTCGAGGCCAAGGTGCGCTCCGCCGCGCCGGTGATCGCACGGGTCTGCCGGGACATGGCGGCCGTGCTCCGGGTGGCCAGGGTGCCCGTCGCCACCGAGGACGGCTGGTCCCTCCCGGACCTGCCGTCGCTGCTCTCCGCACCACCCCGCTACGCCGCGGCCGACCGCTTCGGCAAGCGCTTCGGCCTCCAGTTGGCCACCCCGTCGTGGGCCACCCTGACCCCGGACGGCGCGCTGCTCAGCGACCGGTTCAAGTCGAGCGTCCGCCGGGACCGGACGGCCGAGCGCGAGGCCAGGACCCGAGCCGTCCACCAGGCCATCGCGGTCAGCGACGTGAACGCGCTCGCCGCCACCACCCTGGAAGCCGACTTCGGCATGACCCACCGCCTGGTCCTCGACCGCAACACCCGGATGCTGTTCGTGTGCGCGGGCGTCCAGGGCTCGCGCCCGACCGTGCTGCCGTTCTCCGAGTACGGCACGCGCGCGTCGTCGGCCCTCGTCCAGGCCTGGGAGCATCGCGGGCGCTAGATGATCACCCGTTCCGGTGACGTCGGATCAGGCCACCAGGCTCCTCCGGTGCGCCACGAGCGCCAGCACCACGACGATCAGCGCCGCCCCGCCGGTGAGGGCACCCACCAGGAACACCCACCCGATCAGGCCCTCGGAGTCCGCTCCCGCGTACTGCACGGTCGCGGTCAGCATCGAGGCCTGGCCGGGTTTGGGGCTCCAGGCGATCGTGCCCTCTTCCTCCTCGCGGCCGTTGGTGTTGACCACCCCGCCGGGAAAGCTGATCTTCACCTGGATGTCCGCGCGGTCGATCGGCACCTGCGTCAGGTCGACCGAGCCGGACATCGTGACCAGGTCGCCCGACCGGCGGAAGCTGATCTGGTAGCGGCTGCTGGAGGAGCTGGTGGCGAGCGAGAGGGTCCGGACCTCGTCGAAGGTCAGGCCGTTGAAGAAGAGCTGGGTGCCCGCGTAGGCGTCGACCTTGTACGGCTTGGTCGTGACGCGGCTGGCCAGCTCCGACGGCACCCGCAGCTGGGGGCCGGGATCGTTGTCCGCGGTCGGCGGGGTCGCGGCGATGATCTCGCCGGACACGCGGTCGTCCTCCGACACCGCCATGGCGGCGTGCAGGCGGACGCACCCCGACAGCGAGAACGCGGCGAGGAGCAGGAAGACCGGCAGGAGGAGCACACGGGCTCTGGACACGTGGTCATCCTGCCAGTAGCGGGCGATGTCGACCTTGTCCGCCAACCGTTCGACTGGTAATCGTGAGCAAGCCTAAAGACCTTTCGGGCGTCCGAACCGGGAGGTAGCGTGCCGGACATGGCTTCCTCCAAGGCTGGTGTGCACGGCATCAGCAACCGGTTCGTGACCGACTACGTGGCGTTGGACCCGATCGCGGCGACCCAGCTCGGTCTACCCGGGGGTGAGGACCAGCTCACCGACTACTCGCCGGAAGGCCACGCCGCGCGGTACGAGCTGACCGTCAAGGCCGTCCGCGAGATCCAGGCCACCGAGCCCGCCGACAGGTCCGAGAGCGACGCCAAGGCGGTCTTCCTCGAACGCAGCGAGGTCTCGACCGACCTGCACGAGGCGGGCCGGTCCGAGGGCGACCTCAACGTCCTGGCCAGCCCCGTGCAGAACCTCCGCGAGATCTTCGACCACATGCCGACCGACACCCCCGAGCAGTGGGCCGTCGTGGCCCGCCGCCTCGCCGCGATGCCGGACGCCGTCGCGAACCTCCGCGCGGGCCTCTCCTACGCCTCGGACAAGGGCAGGACCGCCGCGCTGCGCCAGGTGACCAAGGTCGCCGACCAGTGCGACACGTGGTCCGGCCGCCGCGGCGGCAAGTCCTTCTTCGCCGGACTGGTCGAGGGCGCGAAGGTCGACGACGCGCTGCGCACCGACCTGGAGAGGGGCGCGGCCGCCGCGTCCGAGGCCTACGGCGACCTGGCCGCGTTCCTCCGCGACGACCTCGCCACCAAGGCCCCGGAGAAGGACGCCGTCGGCGAAGAGGTCTACCGGCTCTCCTCGCGGTACTTCATCGGCTCCCGCCTCGACCTCGCCGAGGCCTACGAGTGGGGCTGGGAGGAGTTCACCCGCATCGAGACCGAGATGAAGCAGATCGTCGGCCGGATCAAGCCCGGCGCGACGCTCGCCGAAGGCGCCGCCGCCCTCGACGCCGACCCCCGCTACCTCGTGCAGGGCCAGGCCGGGC
>DATMCA010000639.1:0-2967 GCA_035559015.1 Umezawaea sp.
GCCGGACGGGTCGGTCGCGGTGATCGTGAGCAGCTCGTTCGTCCACGTCATGCCGATCGCGTTCGACAGCTTGCTGCGGGTCGAGCCGACGTCCGTGCCGGGCGGCGGCGCGAGGTCCTGCGGCAGCAGCGACACGGCGTCGCCGACGGTCAGCACCTTGCCGGTCAGCGCGAGCCGCAGCGTCTCCGGCGTCAGCGACGTCGTGGCGAGCCGGGAGCCGGACACCGTCACCGACCGCGCACCGGCCACGTCCACCGGCGCCACGACGATCTCGGAGCCCTCGACGACCCCGAGGTTCGACAGCGTCACGTCGTCCAC
The DNA here is from genome assembly GCA_035559015.1 of Umezawaea sp. Classification (GTDB taxonomy): domain Bacteria; phylum Actinomycetota; class Actinomycetes; order Mycobacteriales; family Pseudonocardiaceae; genus Umezawaea. Next base: position 319 of record DATMCA010000639.1, read on the forward strand.
CAGCACCACACCGGGCGGCCCGTCGCCCGCGGCGGCCAGCGCGGCGCTCACGCGGGCACCGGTCAGCTTCACCGCGTCCCACGCGCGCAGGCCGAGCGCGTCCAGCACCTCCTGGTGCAGCCGGACGACACCGCGTCGGGTGTCCAGTGCGGACGGGGTCAGCCGAGCGGTCAGCGTGATCACGCCCAGAGCCTAGTGCCGGAGGCCGTTCGGCGCGGGCCCTTCGATCGGCGGGGCGCGCGAACCCGCCGGAACGCGGAAGCGCGGGTCTCTCCGAGGAGAGACCCGCGCTTCCGGGTGTTCGGGCTAGTCCTGGCCGGTGTCCTTCGGCGGCTGGTTGCGTCGCAGGCCGAGCTTGCGCCAGTTCCGCCGTCGGGGGCCGGTGTCGACGGCCATCTTGGTCGGGTCGACGCCGTTGCGGCGGGGCAGCCTGGCGACCCGCAGCGCGGCGCCGGCGACCCGGCCGCGAAGCGGCTGGTGCAGGCCGAGACGGCGGTTGGCGACGCCGTGCGCGCGCCGGATGGCCCTGCGGTCCGCGGCGGGCACCTCCCACGCCTCGGGGTGCTTGGCCAGCCACAGGTAGCGCCGCACGGAGTACGGCAGGTGGCCCAGGTAGAAGACCATCGCCGCGATCAACGCCGCCAGCGGGTACGTGATGATCACGGCCCCGAGCAGGGCCACCAGCACCAGCAGCGGTGCCACCGCGCGCGGCGGCACCTTGATCGACTTCACCGACAGCGTGGGGATGCGGCTCACGAGCAGCAGCGCGACGCCGACCGTCCACACCACCACGACGGGCACCGACGACCACCAGCCGTCCCGGCCGACCTGCTCCTCGACGATCAGCGGCAGCAACAGCAGCAGGCCGCCTGCGGGTGCGGGCACGCCGACGAAGAACTCCTTGGCGTACGGGGGTTGTTCGACGTCCAGCAGGGTGTTGAAGCGCGCCAGCCGCAGCACCATGCACACCGCGAAGACCAGCGCGACGATCCAGCCGCCGCGGTCGCCGATCCACTCGCCGCGGGCACCCTCGAACCGCCAGATGTAGATGACCAGCGCGGGGGCGACGCCGAACGAGATGGCGTCGGCCAGGGAGTCCAGCTCGGCGCCCATCTTGCTGGTGGCGTCCAGCAGCCGCGCGATCCGGCCGTCGAGGCCGTCGAGCAGGGCCGCGGCGGCGATCGCGCCGATCGCCGCCCCCCACATGCCCACGATGGCGAACTGCACCGCCGACAGGCCCGCGCTCATCGCGAGCACCGTGATGGCGTTGGGGAGCAGCCGGATGCCCGGCGTGCTGGGTGCCAAGGATCAGTCCTCCGGGAGCTCGGCGAGCACGGTCTCGCCGCCGATGGTGCGCATGCCCGCCTCGACCAGCGGGCGGCTGCCGCGCGGCACGTAGAGGTCGACCCGCGAGCCGAACCTGATCAGGCCGTACGTCTGGCCCGCGTCGACCTTCTCGCCCTCGACGACCTGGCACACGATGCGGCGGGCCACCAGGCCCGCGATCTGCACGACGACCAGGTCGTGGCCGCCCAGCGTGCGCAGCAGCACGGTGTTGCGCTCGTTGACCTCGCTGGCCTTGTCCAGGTCCGCGGACAGGAACTTGCCCGCGTGGTAGGACACCTGGCGGACCACGCCGGCCGCCGGGACGCGCTGGACGTGCACGTCGAAGACGGACAGGAACACGCTGATCCGGATCATCGGCTCGGTGCCGAGGCCCAGCTCGGCGGGCGGCGCCACCTCGACGACGTGCGACACGGTGCCGTCCGCGGGCGCGACCGCGATGTTCGGCCGGGTCGGCAGGACCCGCTTGGGCTCACGGAAGAACCAGGCCACCCAGGCCGTGACGAGGAAACCGAGCACGCCCGCGCGCTTGGAGAACCGCCTCAGCAGGAGACTTGCCACCGCCGCTCCCGCGACGAAAGGACGGCCTGCGGGGTGCATGGGGGGCACGATGCCCCGTGCGAGTTCGATGAAGTGGGAAACGCCACCACTGTGCTGATCGCGGTCGGAGTTCATTTCGTGGGGAATCCGTTGCTCTTCCGTGGTCGGGCGGTGCTTGGGCCGGCCACACGCTACGCCAAGCGCCCATAACGGTCGTCCGGCCGGCCCGCGCGTCCCCCGACTGAACGCGCGGACCGGCTGGACGGCCTGCTGGAGGGTGACTGCTGCGGTTGGCGTGCCACTGAGGCCGCACGGTCACGTTCCCGCACTGTAATCCGGGTCACATGCCGTGATCAACGCCAATGGGTGAGCGTTCGGTCACAAAGAGCGTCAACCGGCGGCCGGGACGTCAGTCCAGGTAGCGGATCGTCACGAGATCGCCCGCGGCCAGCTCGGTGGTGTCCTCGGGCACCTCGATGAGGCAGTTGGCGACGGCCAGCGCGGACAGCAGGTGCGACCCCGGCCCGCCGACCGGCGTGACGACCTCGCCGGACTCGGCGTCGTACGCGCCCCGCCGGAACTGGGTGCGCCCGGCCGGGGAGGTGATCGCGGTGCTGATCCGGGCGCGGGCCGACCGCCGCTCGACCGCCGTGAAGCCCATCGACGCCAGCAGCGCGGGCCGCACGAACACCTCGAACGACACCTGCGCGCTCACCGGGTTGCCGGGCAGCGTCGCGACCGCGACCCCCTGGTAGCGGCCCGCGC
>DATMCA010000640.1:0-2444 GCA_035559015.1 Umezawaea sp.
CTGGTGGGCGACTTCACCGGGCTGCTGCTCGTCAGCGCCGCCGTGCTGGCCGTGGAATCGGGCACCGACGCCACGGTCAACGCGCTCATCGCGGGACTGGTCCCGCCGGAGGAGCGGGTGCTGGCCTCGTCGTACATGCGCGCCGCGGCCAACCTCAGCGTCGTCGCGGGCGCGGGTGCCGGCGCCGTCGGCCTGTTCCTCGACACGCGCGCCGCCTACTGGGGACTGCTGTTCGGCGCGGGCGCGCTGTTCGCGTTGGCGGGCCTGGCCTACCTGCGGGTGCCGGACGTTCCGCCGGTGCCGCGCACCGAGGGCGCGCCGGTGTGGCCGGTGCTGCGCGACGTGCCGTACGCCGTGGTGTCGCTGCTCAACAGCGTGCTGATCATGCACGCCGGGGTGCTGATCGTGGCGCTGCCGATCTGGATCTCCGAACGCACCAGCGCGCCCGCGTGGCTGTTCCCGCTCGTGGTGATCGTCAACGCGGCGGTCGTGGTGCTGTTGCAGGTGCGGGTGAGCCGCGGCAGCGACGACGTGCCCGGCGGTGCGCGGGCCCTGCGCCGCGCCGGGTTCCTGCTCGCCGGGTGCTGCGTGCTGTTCGCGCTGACCGCCGTGCTGCCGACGTGGGCGGCCGTGCTGGTCGTGCTGGCCGGGGCGGTGGTGCACGTGCTCGGGGAGATGCTGCACGCGGCGGGCTCGTGGGCGCTGGGCTTCGGCCTCGCACCCGAGGACGCGCAGGGCCAGTACCAGGGCCTGTTCGCGATGTCCTCCCAGGTGGGCCAGATGATCACGCCCGTGCTGGTGACGGTGTTGCTGACCCGCTACGGCGGGGGCGGCTGGATCGCCATCGGCGTCGTGTTCGCCCTGGCCGGGGCCGTGGCGCCCGCCGTGGCGCGCTGGGCGCGGAGCACCAGGCCGCTCGCCAGTCCCGGAGGAACCCCGTCGTCACCCAGCACAGTGAGGCCGTGAGCGCCCGTGGACTTCAGCCTGTTCTACTTCGCCAACGACAGCCGTGAGTTCGACGCGAACCGGTACGAGCTGCTGCTGGAAGGCGCGCGGTACGCCGACCAGCACGACTTCTGCGCCGTGTGGACGCCCGAACGGCACTTCCACCCCTTCGGGGGCCTGTACCCGAACCCGTCCGTCACGGGCGCCGCCGTCGCCGCGATCACCACGCGGGTCAAGGTGCGGGCGGGCAGCGTCGTCGCCCCGCTGCACCACCCGCTGCGGATCGCGGAGGAGTGGGCGGTCGTCGACAACATCTCCGGCGGTCGTGCCGGGATCTCGTTCGCCTCCGGGTGGCACGCGACGGACTTCGCGCTGCGACCGGAGAACTACGCCGACCGGCGGGCTCGGGCCGTGGACGCGATCGACCAGGTGCGGCGGCTGTGGCGCGGCGAGGCCGTGGAGGCGGTCGACGGCGTGGGCAACCCGTGCACGCTGCGCGTCTACCCGCCGCCGGTGCAGCCGGAGCTGCCGGTGTGGCTGACCAGTGCCGGTGGTGAGGAGACGTTCCGCAACGCGGGCCGCGTCGGCGCGGGTGTGCTGACCCACCTGCTGGGGCAGGAACCGGAGGAGTTGGCGGCGAAGATCGCGGCCTACCGCGAGGAGGTGGCGCGCCGTGAGGGCGCCGACGGATGGCCGGGGCACGTCGTGCTGATGGTGCACACCTACCTCGCCGACGACGAGGACGCGGCCCGCGAGGCCGTGCGCGGCCCGCTGTGCGAGTACCTGCGGAGTTCGCTGGGGCTGCTGCTGGGATCGCAGGTCGACGGCAGGCGGAAGGTCGACCCGGCGAAGCTCGGCGCCGAGGACGTCGACTTCCTCGTGAACCGCTCGTTCGACCGCTACTTCGACAACGGCGGGCTGCTCGGGACCGTGGACAAGGTGCGCGACACCGTCGCGTCGTTCGCCGACATCGGGGTGGACGAGGTGGCGTGCCTGGTGGACTTCGGGCTGCCCACGTCGACCGTGCTGGACGGCCTCCCGCACCTCGACCGGTTGCGGCGGCAGGTCCGGACCGCCGCCGCGGCCCGCTGAGAGGGGAGCGGTCATGGTCGGGATCGTCGACTTCGCCGTGGGCCTGCCCAAGGCGCGCGTCACGGCGCAGCGGATGCACGAGACGTCGGGGCGGCCGTTGGAGGACGTGCTGGCGTGGACGCACTGCCGGGAGATCCCGGTATTCGGGGAGTTCGAGGAGGCGTGGGAACTGGTCGCCGACGTCGCGCGCGACGTGCTCGACCGCAACGGGGTGCGGCCGGCCGACGTGGGGCAGGTGATCTTCGGCGGCTCCGGCGAGTGGGACTACCCGGCGTGGTCGCCCGCGGCGAAGGTGGCCGACGAGCTGGGGATCGTGGACGCGCACTGCTTCGAGGTCGTCAACTTCTGCACCGCGTCCTCGGCGGCCGTGCAGATCGCGGCCGACTCGATCGCGACCGGGCGGGTGC
>DATMCA010000641.1:0-4976 GCA_035559015.1 Umezawaea sp.
GTTGTGCCCGCCGAAGCCGAACGAGTCGTTGATCGCCGCGTCCAGCTTGATCTTGCGAGGCTCGCCCGCGACGACGTCGAGTTCGACGGCCGGGTCGAGGTTGTCCAGGTTGAGCGTCTGCGGCACGATGCCGTCGCGCAGCGACAGCACCGTGATGATCGCCTCCACCGCGCCCGCCGCACCCAGGAGGTGGCCGAGAGCGCCCTTCGGCGCGGTCAGCACCGGGTGGTCGCCGATCGCCTTGCGCACGGCGACCGTCTCCGCCACGTCGCCCACCGGGGTGGACGTCGCGTGGCAGTTCACGTGGCCGATGTCGGAGCCGGACAGGCCGGCGGTCCGCAACGCCGCGCTGATGGCCCGTGCCTGGCCCGTGCCCTCGGGGTCGGGGGCGGTGATGTGGTAGCCGTCGGAGCTGGTGCCGATGCCCGCGAGACGGCCGTAGACCTTGGCGCCGCGAGCGGCCGCGAAGTCCGCGCGCTCCAGCACCATGATCCCGGAACCCTCGCCGAGCACGAAGCCGTCACGACCCGTGTCGAACGGCCGCGAAGCCGCCGCCGGGTCGTCGTTGCGCGTGCTCATGGTGCGGGCCTGGGAGAACCCGGCCACCGGGATGGCGCAGATGCACGCTTCCGCGCCTCCGGCCACCACGACGTCGGCCTCACCCGTGCGGATCATCCGCCAGGCCCACGCGAGCGCCTCGGCGCCCGACGCGCAGGCCGAGACCGGCGCGTGCACCCCAGCGCGCGCCTTGAACTCCAGGCCCACGTGCGCGGCCGGGCCGTTGGGCATCAGCATCGGGATCGTGAGCGGCGAGACCTTGCGCAGGCCTTGCTGCTCGAGGAGGTCGTCCTGGTTCAGCAGGGTCATCGCGCCACCGATGCCGGTGCCGACGATCACCGCCAGCCTGTCCAGGTCCACGGTGTCGTCGCCGTGCCCGGCGTCGGCCCACGCCTGGCGAGCGGCGATCATGGCCACCTGCTCGCTGCGGTCGAGCCGACGGGCTTCGACCCTGGGGAGCACCTCGGTCGGGTCGACCGCGAGCTGCGCGGCGATCCTCACCGGCAGGTCGAAGCGCTCGACCCAGTCCATGTCGATGGTCGACACGCCGCTGCGACCGGCGAGCAGCGCGTCCCAGGTGGAGGCGACATCGCCACCGAGCGGGGTGGTGGCACCCAGCCCGGTGACGACGACGTCGTGGTTAGTGGTCATGCCTTGCTAGCGATGTAGGTCACCGCATCGCCCACGGTCTTGAGGTTGGCCAGCTCGTCGTCCGGGATCTTCACGCCGAACTTGTCCTCGGCCTGCACGGCGATCTCCACCATGGACAGCGAGTCGATGTCCAGGTCGTCCACAAAGGACTTCTCGACGGTCACGTCGTCCGCGGCCACACCGGCGACCTCTTCGACGATCTCGGCAAGCCCCTTCTGGATGTCCTCGTTGCTCACTGAAAATCCCTTCCTTCACGCATCGGACGGCTGGAACGGCGGTCCCGTCCCGCCGGAACACTGTTGGGGCTCGACATCAAGGGCACCGGACGACCTGTCCCGCGTAGGACAGGCCGGCACCGAAGCCCACGAGCAGCACCACGTCACCGCTGGAGATCTCGCCCGCCGCCCGCATGTGGTCGAGCGCCATCGGGATCGAGGCGGATGAGGTGTTGCCCGAGTCCACGATGTCACGCGCGACGACCATGTCCTCACGCGCACCCTTGGCGCGCAGGCGCTTCGCGATGAGCTCGATGATCCGGAGGTTCGCCTGGTGGGGCACGAACACGTCCACGTCGGACAGTTCCAGGCCCGCCAGCTCGACCGCGCGGATCGCCACGGGGGCGATCTGGGTGGTCGCCCAGCGGAAGACCGCCTGGCCCTCCTGGTGGATCGAGGAGTTGCGGTCGGCGATGGCGATCGTGTCCGCCATGTCGCCCGCGCTACCCCACACGACCGGCCCGATGGCCGGTTCTTCTCCCGCGCCGACGACGACGGCGCCCGCCGCGTCGGCGAAGATGATCGCGGTGGACCGGTCCGTCGGGTCCACCCAGTCGGTGAGCTTCTCGGCCCCGATGACCAGCACGTTCGCCGCACTGCCCGATCGGACCATGTCGGAGGCGGTCGCCAGGGCGTAGCAGAACCCGGCGCATGCGGCGTTCACGTCGAACGCGGGCGCCGCCGTCACGCCCATGCGCTCGGCGACCTGCGCGGCCGCGTTCGGTATCGGCGACGGCATGGTGCACGTCGCGACGATGACCGCGCCGATGTCGGTGGGCTGGAGGCCGGAGTCGGCGATGGCCTTCGAGCCCGCCTCCGCCGCCATGTCGACGAGGAGTTCGCCCTTGCCCGCGAAGCGCCGGTTGACGATGCCGACCCGCTCGCGGATCCACTCGTCGTTGGTGTCCATCACCTTCGCGAGGTCGTGGTTGCTCACGACCGTCTCGGGCTGGTAGCTGCCCATCCCGAGGATGCGCGTGCCCGTCGTCGTCGCGGGGATGCTGAAGGCGCTCATCGGGACGCCTCCGCGGTGGCCAGGAGCTCGGCGACCTTGTCGAGGTGCTCCGGAGTCTTCAACGCCAAGGTGGGAGTGCCCTTCAACTCGCGCTTGGCCAAGCCCGTCAACGCGCCCGCGGGCGGCAGTTCGACGACCGCGTGCACGGCGTGCTCGGCCAGGGTGGCCTGGCAGGTGTCCCACCGCACGGGGCGGGTCACCTGTGCGATCAGCCGGTGCAGCACGTCCGCGCCGTCGGTGACGAGAGCGCCGTCGGCGTTGGAGAGCAGCGGCAGCACCGGGTCGTGCGTCGTGATGCCGGCGGCGCGGGTCCGCAGCGCGTCCTCGGCCGGGGCCATGAACGGGGTGTGGAACGCGCCCGCGACCTGGAGCTTGCGGATCTTCGCGGTGCCGGGGGGTGCCTCGACCAGCCGGTCCAGCGCCTCCAACGGGCCCGCGGCCACGATCTGGCCGGCACCGTTGCGGTTGGCGGGGGCCAGGCCCAGCTCCTCCAGCTTGGCGAGCACCTCGGCCTCGTCGCCGCCCAGGACGGCGGCCATGCCGGTCGGGTGCAGCGCGCACGCGGCGGCCATCTCGGCCCCGCGCACCGCGGCCAGCGCCACGGCGTCGTCGGCGCTGAGCACGCCCGCCATCGCGGCGGCCGCCAGCTCACCGACGGAGTGGCCCGCGACGATCGTGTCGGCGGGCAGGTCGACGCGCTTGCGCAGCTCCTCGAACGCGAGCAGCGCCAGCGCCACGACGAGCGGCTGGGTGATCGAGGTGTCCTTGATCTCCTCGGCCTCCGCGGTCGTGCCGAGCCGCACCAGGTCCAGGCCGGTGGCCTTGGACCAGGACGTGACCCGCTGCTCGGCGCCGTCCAGTTCGAGCCAGGGGCCGAACATGCCGGGAGTCTGCGAACCCTGTCCGGGTGCGAGGAGTGCGATCACAGTGCAACTGAACACGGTCGAGGCCCTTCCCGCTGATGCCGTTGCAGACGAAGTACCGGGGTGGGATTTGGAGGGTTCCTACAAAAGTTGCCCCGAAGTGAACGAAGAACGTCGTGGCGTGTTGTGCACAGCGACCTGTGTCACCCACCAAAGCGTGCGGTGTCCGTCACACCTCGGCGGAGCAAAGCGACATTCCGGTCCCGATCACCACAACCCGCGGGCCTTCGCGAGCCGCCCCACGGACAGCGCGATGCGCAGCACGAGGGCGTCGCGGGCGTCGTGCGCGTTGCGGCCCGTCAGCTCGGTGACCCGCCGCAGGCGGTACCGGACCGTGTTCGGGTGCACGAACAGCTTGCGCGCGCAGGTCTCCAGCACGCCGCCGACCTCGAGGAACGTGTCCACGGTCTCCAGCAGCGCTCCGCTGGCCTCCTCCAGGGGCCGGGCGATCCGGTCCACGAGCTGCCACTCGGCCTCCGGGTCGCCCGCGAGCGCCCGTTCCGGCAGCAGGTCCAGGGACCGCACCGGCCGCGGCGCCGTCGGCCAGCCCACGACCGCGCGCAGCCCGGACAGCGCGTCGCTGGCGCTGCGGTGCGCCTCGGCCAGGCTGGCCACCGTCGGGCCCGCCACGACCGCGCCGTCGCCGAACGCCTCGGCGATCTTGCCCAGCACGTCGCCCTCGTCCGTCTCGCCGCCCAGCACGACGACCAGCCGCGAGCCCTGCACGCTCAGCAGCACCGGCCGCCCGCTGCGGGCGGCGCGGCTGCGCACCTCGTAGACGACGGCGGGTGGGTCGTCCGACGGCGGGTTGCCCACCAGGACGGTCGCCTCGGCCGCGGGGTCCCAGCCGAGCGCGGACGAGCGCGACAGCAGCGACTCCTCGGCGTCACCGCGCACGATCCCGTCCACGACGAGCGCTTCCAGCCGCGCGTCCCACGCACCCCTGGCCTCGGCCGCGGTGGCGTAGGAGGTGGCCGCGGAGAACGCGATCTCCCGCCCGTACCGCAGGACGCCCTCGGTCAGCCGGGCCCGCTCCTCGTCGTCGGCGGCCAGCCGCGGCAGCTGCTGCTCGAACAGCTCCAGCGCGATCCGGACGAGCTCCACGGTCTGGCGCAGGCTCACCCATCGCGAGATGTCCTTCGGTGCCGACCGGAACGCCTCGGCGGTCAGCTTGATGGCCTGCCGCGGGTCGTCGAGCCACGAGACGAAGCCGGCCACGCCGTTCTGGATCAGCAGCAGCACGCTGGCGCGCTGGTCCGCGGGCATGCGGCGGAACCACGGCAGCCTGCGCTCCATCTCGGACACGCTGGACGCGGCCAGGTCCCCCGAGGCCCGCTCCAGGTCGCGCAGCGTCGAGCGGGACAGCTCGGGCCAGGCCTGCTGCCCATCCGCACCGGCTGAGCTGGTCATACGACAACGATCGCACGTCCGGGTGACACAACGTCCCCGAGGGTGTGCCCGGCCCTACGTTCGGTGGGTTGCCAACGGCGGGAGGTCCGGTCGTGCGGAGTTTCGTGTCAGTCGGTCTGGCGGTGGTCACGGTGCTGGCCTCGG
>DATMCA010000642.1:0-5750 GCA_035559015.1 Umezawaea sp.
CGGTGCGGAGGTGACGGTGAAGTGAGAGGTCTCGTGGCCCCGCTGGTCAAGCTGATCGTCTTCGCCGTCGTCACGATCCTGGCGACCGCGCTGCTCGCCGTCACGATCGCCAACGTCAGCCTCAAGAGCGCCACCGGCTACACCGCGCGGTTCACCGACGTGACGGCGTTGAACAAGGGCGACGACATCCGGATCGCGGGCGTCCGCGTCGGCCAGGTCGAGGACGTCCGCGTGGTGGACCGGCGGCTGGCCGAGGTCGAGTTCAGCATCGACGGCGACCGCAGGCTGCCCGCGTCGGCCACCGCGACGATCAAGTACCGGAACCTGGTCGGCCAGCGGTACATCGCGCTGGAGCAGGGCGTCGGCGACGTGGGCGCGGTGCTCGCCGAAGGCGGCGTGATCCCGTTGGAGCGCACCAAGCCCGCGCTCGACCTGACCGTGCTGTTCAACGGGTTCAAGCCGCTGTTCCAGGCGCTCAACCCCGAGGACGTCAACAAGCTGTCCTACGAGATCATCCAGGTCCTCCAGGGCGAGGGCGGCACGATCGACAGCCTGCTGCGGCACACGGCCTCGCTGACGTCGACGCTTGCGGGCAAGGACCAGGTCATCGGCGAGGTGGTCGACAACCTCAACTCCGTGCTGGACACGGTGAACTCGCGCGGCGAACAGCTGTCCACCCTCGTCACGACCGTGCAGCAGCTCGTGTCCGGCCTGGCGCAGGACCGGCAGCCGATCGGCGACGCGATCACCGCGCTCGGCGACCTGACGAGCACCACCGCCGGACTGCTGGACCAGGCGCGGCAGCCGTTGAAGGACGACATCGCCGCGCTCGGCCTCGTTTCGCAGAACCTCGCGGACAACGAGGCCGTCGTCGAGGGCGCGATCCAGAAGCTGCCGCACAAGCTGGAGACGATCACCCGCACCGCGACCTACGGCTCGTGGTTCAACTTCTTCCTCTGCGAGGGCACCGGCCAGATCGCCGTGCCACCGGTGATCCCGAACCCGATCCCGATCACCGCCCTGCCCGTGACGCAGCAGAGGTGCCGACGATGAAAGAACGGAACCCGATCACCATCGGCGCCGTCAGCCTCACGCTGATCGCGCTGCTGCTGGTCGCCGCGTTCTACTCCGACGACCTGCCGATCATCGGCGGCGGCACCACGTACTCCGCCGAGTTCAGCGAGGCCGCGGGCCTGGTGTCCGGCAACGAGGTCCGGGTCGCGGGCGTGAAGGTCGGCAAGGTGACCAAGGTGGGGCTGGACGGCAACCTCGTGCGGGTGTCGTTCAAGGTCAAGGACGCCTGGGTCGGCGACCGCACCACCGCGACCATCCGGATCAAGACGCTGCTGGGCCAGAAGTACGTGGCGCTGGACCCGCAGGGGTCGCTGCCGCTCGACCCCGGCGACCCGATCCCGAAGGACCGCACCCTCGCGCCGTACGACGTGCAGGAGGCCTTCAACGGCCTCGCGACCACGGTCGGGCAGATCGACACCAAGCAGCTCGCCGACAGCTTCGACGTGCTCTCCCAGACGTTCGAGGGGTCGTCGGACAGCGTGCGCGGCGCGTTGGACGGCCTGTCCGCGCTGTCGAAGACGATCTCCTCGCGCGACGAGCAGCTGGCGAAGCTCCTGGGCAACACCAGGGACATCACCAAGACGCTGGCCGACCGCAACGAGCAGTTCGAGAAGCTCCTGTCCGACGGCAACCTGCTGCTCGGCGAGCTGCGCAAGCGCAAGGACGCGATCTCGTTGCTGCTCAAGGGGACCCGCGACCTGTCGACCGAGCTGACCGGGCTCGTGGCGGACAACGACGCGCAGCTGCGGCCCGCTCTGGAGCAGCTGGAGCGGGTGACGACCATGTTGCAGCGCAACCAGGACAGCCTCGACAAGGGCATCGCCCTGATGGCCCCGTTCTACCGGGTGTTCGCGAACACCCTGGGCAACGGGCGCTGGTTCGACGTGTACATCTGCGGTCTGCTGCCCCCCTCGGTGAACCTCGGCGTGGTCGGGTTCAACGAAGAGGGCTGCCTGCCCCCCGGCGTGCAGCGTTCTCCAGGTGGGGGTGGGAAGTAGTGGCGACCACGAAGGCAGGCCGTGACCTCGGGCGGGCGCTGGCCATGGCGTGCGTGCTCGTGCTGGTCGCGACGGCGGCGCTGTGGTGGATCTTCTCCGGCGTCAACGAGCGGAAGGTGACCGCGCTGTTCGGCGCCGCGGTCGGGCTCTACCCCGGCTCGGACGTGCGGGTGCTGGGCGTGAAGGTCGGCACGATCGAGGACGTCACGCCCGAGGGCAAGCTCGTGCGGGTCGTGATGACCCTCGACCGCGACGTGGAGGTGCCCGCCGACGCGCAGGCCGTCGTCGTCGCGCCGAGCGTCGTCAGCGACCGGTACGTGCAACTCGCCCCGGCCTACACCGCCGGGCCGAAGATGGGCGACGACGCCGTCATCCCGCGCGAGCGCACCGCGACCCCGGTCGAGCTGGACGAGCTGTACGCGAGCCTGGACAAGCTCACCACCGCGCTCGGCCCCAACGGCGCCAACCAGGACGGCGCCCTGTCGGACCTGCTGACCAGCGCCGCGAAGAACCTCGACGGCAACGGCCAGGCCCTCAACGACACCATCAAGAACCTCGGCGACGCGACCAGGACCCTCTCCGGCTCGAAGGAGGACCTGTTCGCCACCGTCGACAACCTGTCGAGCTTCACCGCCATGCTGGCGGCCAACGACAGCCAGGTGCGCGACTTCAACGGGCAGCTCGCCGAGGTCGCGGGCTTCCTCGCCGACGAGCGGGAGAACCTCGGGGCCGCGCTGACCGAGCTGGCGAACGCCCTCGGCCAGGTCCAGGGGTTCATCAAGGACAACCGCGCGGTGCTGAAGTCCAACGTGGACAAGCTGGCGAGCATCACCGGCGTCCTGGTCAAGCAGCGCGCCGCGCTCGCCGAGACCCTCGACGTCGCCCCGCTCGCGCTCGGCAACCTGCAGAACTCCTACAACGCCGCGTCGGGAACCCTCGACACCAGGGCTGACATCAACGAGCTGAACCAACCGCCGATCGTGCTGGTCTGCAAGCTCATCCAGCAGGTCGAGCCCGGCACCGTCCCGCTCGCCCTGTCGCAGGTGTGCTCGCAGCTCGAACCCGTGCTGACCGGCGCGCTGCCGCTGCCCACGCCCGCCGAGGCGCTCGGCTCGCTCAGCCAGGGCAAGCTGCCCCTGCCGTTGCCGCTGGGAGGTGTTCCGCAGTGAAGCGACTGATCCCCGTCCTCGCGTCGGTCGCCCTGCTCGCGGGCTGCGGCTCGGGTGGCTTCGACGGCGTCTACACGATGCCGCTGCCCGGCGGCGCGGACCTCGGGGACCGCCCGTACCGGGTGACGGTGCGGTTCAAGGACGTGCTCGACCTCGTGCCCCAAGCGGGCGTGAAGGTCAACGACGTCGCCGTCGGCAAGGTGGAGAAGATCGACCTCGCCCCGGACGGCTGGACCGCCGAGGTGACCGTGGCCGTGAACGGCGACGTCGTGCTGCCCGCCAACTCCGTGGCCAGGCTCCGCCAGTCCGCGCTGCTCGGCGAGAAGTTCATCGAGCTGGCGAAGCCCGCTCAGGGCAAGGAGGAGGGGAAGCTGTCCGACGGCGCCCTCATCCCGATCGACCGCACCAACCGCAACCCCGAGGTCGAAGAGGTCTTCGGCGCGCTGTCGCTGCTGCTCAACGGCGGTGGCGTGGCGCAGCTCCAGGACATCGCCAAGGAGCTGAACGCCGCTACCGAGGGCAACGAGCCGGAGATCCGGTCGCTGCTGACGAACCTGGACACCCTGGTCACGCAGCTCGACGGGCACAAGGCCGAGATCACCAGGGCGTTGGACGGCGTCAACCGGCTCGGCGGCACGCTCAACGCCCAGCGCGACCAGATCGGGGGAGTGCTCGACACCCTCGAACCCGGCCTGAAGGTCCTCGCCGACCAGCGCACCCAGCTCGTGACGCTGCTCCAGGCGCTGGACGAGCTGTCCGGCGTGGCCGTGGACACGGTGAACAGGAGCAAGGACGACCTGGTGGCCGACCTGAAGGCGCTGACGCCGACGCTCCAGAAGCTCGCCGAGGCGGGCACGAACCTGCCGAACGCGTTGCAGCTGCTCTTCACCTACCCGTTCCCGGACGCGGCGGTCGACGGCATCAAGGGCGACTACACGAACCTGTACGCCAACATCGACCTGAACCTGGGCAACATCGTCGACAACCTCGGCTCGTCGAGGCAGGGACTCCTGCCGGGCATCCCCGGACTGGACGGCAAGCCGCTCCCGTCGCTGCCCCTGCCGCTGCCCAACCTCCCGATCCCCGGCATCGGCACCGGGACCGGTCTCGGCGACCTGCTCGGCGGGCTGCTGGGAGGTGGTGGCCGGTGATCCCCCGCAGGATCAAGCTCCAGATCGGCGCGTTCCTGGTGATCGCGCTGGTCGGCGTCAGCTTCGTCGGCGCCAAGTACGTCGGGCTCGGGCGGCTGGTCGGCTCGTCCGGCTACGTCGTCACGATGCGGCTCGCCGACTCCGGCGGCATCTTCAGCAACGCCGAGGTCGCCTACCGGGGCGTCACGATCGGCCGGGTCGGCGCGCTGCGGCTGGCCGCCGACGGCGTCGAGGTCGACCTGGACATCGACCCGGACGCGCCGCGCGTCCCCGCCGACCTCGACGCCGTGGTGGCGAACCGGTCCGCGGTCGGCGAGCAGTTCGTGGACCTGCGCCCCAAGCGCGACGACGGCCCGTACCTGGAGGCGGGCGCGATCATCCCGCGCAGCGCCACCCGGACGCCGCCGCCGGTCGACGGGCTGCTCACGAACCTGGACGCGTTCGCCAAGTCCGTGCCCACGGACGCGCTGCGCACCGTCGTGGACGAGCTGGACATCGCGTTCAGCGGCACCGGCCCGGACCTCCAGGCGCTGCTGGACAGCACCCGGTCGTTCACCCAGACCGCGACCGACCACCTGCCCCAGACGAAGGCCCTGCTCCAGGACGGCGTGACCGTGCTGACCACCCAGGCCGAGCAGGGGAGCGCGATCCGGTCGTTCAGCGGCGACCTGCGGCTGCTCGCCGAGCAGCTCAAGAAGTCCGACGGCGACCTCCGGAACCTGATCGCCGTGAGCCCGGGGGCCGCGGCCCAGGTGTCCGCGCTGCTGCGGGAGAGCGGCCCGAACCTCGGCGTCGTGGTCGCGAACCTGCTCACGACGTCGAACATCCTGGTCAGCAGGCTGGACGGGCTGGAGCAGATCGCCGTCACCTACCCGGCCGCCGTCGGCGGCGGGTTCACCGTCGCGCCCGGCGACGGCACCGCCCACTTCGGCCTCGCGATCAACGTGTTCGACCCCGCGCCGTGCACCGTCGGGTACGAGGGCACGCCGATCAGGCAGGGCACCGACACCACGCCCGTCGCGCTGAACACCCAGGCCTACTGCGCGCTGGCGCGGGGGAGCGCCACCACCGTGCGAGGTGCCCAGAACGCGCCCTACGGTGGGCAGCCCACCACTCCACGGGGCGACCAGACCACGCAGCCGGGGCAGGAGCAGCAGACCGCTGCCGCCGCTCCCGCCGCACCCCTGCTGACGAGCCTCGGCCAACTGCTCGGCCTGCCGGGCTAGGAGGACGCATGACCACCGGAATCCGCCGCTGGGCGCTGCCGCTGAGCGCCGTGCTCGTGGTGCTCGCCGCGGGCTACGCGGCCTGGGCCGGGGTGTCCTGGTGGAGCGGGTCGACGAACGACGGCGTCGAGT
>DATMCA010000643.1:0-2650 GCA_035559015.1 Umezawaea sp.
GGCGGCACCTCGTGCACGCGGGGGACCGGCCCGCAGACCTCGTCGACCACGTCGCGAATGTGGGCCGAGCCGACGAACGTCGCGCGCGCGCCCTCGAGCGACTGCGCCCCCCAGTCGCCGAGGTCCCGGCGCCCGCGCATCGCGTACTCGAGCTCCGAGCCGTGCGCCTTCACGGCGTACGGCGCCCCCGTCGCGGCCCCGACCGGGCCGCCGAGCAGCACGTGATTGACGTAGACGAGGTCGGCGGGCAGGAGCGCGCGCACGGCCGCCGCGTTGGCGTCGACCCACCGCTCGAGCTCGTCCCGGGTGCAGTCGGGAACCCGGCGGACGTCGTCGAACCCCTCGTAGCGGTCGAGCACGAAGACCGGCAGGAAGCCGGCAACATCGGGTCGCACGGCTGCCGCGCCGCCGAGGTCGAAGTCCTCCGGCCGACGCTCCTGGCTGAGGACGGTGACCTCGTGCCCGGCACGCGACCACTCCCGGGCAAGCTGCCGGGTGTAGACGTTCGACCCGGTCCCTCCGAGGAGGTACCCGTGCCAGAGCAGGATGCGCACAACGCACATCCTGCCCCGGGGCGGGTCGTGTGGGGGCGGGCCATGCGATGGGGCCGCTCAGGGACCCATCGGCCCCCCCACGGCGGGCGTGTGCCGGCATGACCGACCGCCGGCACGGGCGTAGCCCCCGGCTACACCCGCGCCGGCGCGGCGCCGGCCGGTCGAGGGTGTTGCCGCCGGTGCCACGACGTCCGCGAACACGGCCGTGTGACCGCCACCGGCGGCTCCCCCTACCGAAGGGGCCGCCGCCCGCGACATCCCCCGACGACGAGCAGTCACCCCGTGAGGCCGTCAGGCGACCCCGTGGAACGGCTGTCTCGAGCATCGTGGTCATCGCGGGCGATCGATCCCTTTCATCGTCGAGCGCTTACCAACTGTGCTTCTTGGCCTTGAACACCCAGATCGACAGCCAGTTGTCGTTGTCCCAGGCGCTCATGGTCTGCGACGACGATTGCGACACGGTCGCCGAGTTGAAGACCGAGGCGGGACCGCTGGTCGCGGTTCCGCCGTTCGCGCTCGCCGCACCGCCGGTGCCGGTTCCGCCGTTAGCGCTGCCGGCTCCGGTCTGGCTGGCGATCACGTCGCCACCCACCGCAGCTGTCTCGTTCAGGCCGGAGACGGCGTCCCCGGTCGTGTTGATCGAGCCGTACGTGTCGCCGCCGCGACCGGTCGACCCACCCTGGGTCGAGTTCGACGTCGTCGTCGTCGTCGGGTTGGCGGTCTGGGTCGCCGTGAAGCTCCCGTTCGTGTTGCTACCGCCGTTCGCCGAGGACGTCGCCGACTGCGTCGTGTAGTCGCTCACCGGCCCTGCCGCGCCGCCCGTGGCGGTCTGGCCGAGGCCGTTCGATCCACCGTCGCCACCGCGGCCGGTGTCGCCACCGATCGCGTATGGGTCGCCACCGTCGCCCGAGTTGAGCGAGCTGGTCGACCCACCTGCGCCACCGGTTGCACCGGCCGACCCGCTGCCGCCGGCACCGCCGGACGCCTGCGAGGCAGTCGGCGCGCCTGCGCCGCCTGCTCCGCCGGTGCCGGATGCGCCGGAGCCCGAGCCACCGTTGCAGGTCACGCATAGGCTGCCACCGTCGCCGCCCGTGCCGGAGCCACCCGTGCCCGCGCCGCCGGCGCCGGCCGTGCCGGTCGCCGCGCCGGACGTAGCAGCCCCGCCGGCTCCGCCGGCTCCGGTCGAGGCTGCCGCCCCGCCGTTGCCGCCGTTGCCCGAGTCGGACGAGGTGTCACCACCGCGGCCGGTGTCGGCGTTGCCACCGTGACCGCTGTCGCCACCGTCAGCCGACTGGCAGCCGCCGGCCATGACGCCGCAGAAGTTCGCAGCGCCGCCGCCCGCGGACGTGTTGTCGCCCTCGTGGTTGGCGTTGGTCGCAGCGGAGAGCCCGCCGTTCGCGTCCTGGTCGACGTCGCTCTCGGCCTTGTTGCCGTTGTCGACGTCGACGTCGGTGGAGTTGCTGTTGCTGATCGAGCCACCGTCGTTGCCGATGGAGCTCGTGTTGGCGCCCGAGATGCTCCCCGAGCCCGCTCCGCCCGTCGATGACGTGGCGCTCTGGCTCTGAGATGTCCCGTCGTTGCCGGTGTTGACATACCCACCGGCGCCGCCGGTGCCGGCGCCGCCCGTGGCGACGCCGCCGTTGGCGGTCGCAGGCCCGGACGTCGCAACGCCGGTCTGGACGACCGTTGCGCTCTGGATCGACGCCTGGACGTTCGCCTTGAGAGCGTCCTTGTTGAACCCGATGTCCGCCAATGCGGTCGACGGAAGCACGAGCCCAGCTGCGATCACTCCAAGAGCGAGCAGTCTGCGTGACACGTATCTCACCTTCTTTCGTCACTGCCGAATGAACGATTGCCCGCCGGACCAGGGTCCGACGAGTCACTGGCGTGACGGGAAGGTCAGACCGGGACGTCCACCTGTGAGAGGACCTCGATCGGTCGCCTGACGACCGATCCTTCTCGCGCACGCAGCAGAAGCGGAGGGACGAGCACGAAGCTGTCAGGGATCGCTGCGACCCCCGACGGCCCCGCGCCGGATCCCGTCGCTGCTGCGGGTGCGGAGACCCACATGGGTGAGCCTCCCGCCGGCGGGAGCG
>DATMCA010000644.1:0-4446 GCA_035559015.1 Umezawaea sp.
CGCCCCGCTGCTGACCACCGTCCCGGCCGCCGTGCACGGCGCGGTCAACGACGTCCTGCTCACCGCGCTGGCGCTGGCCGCCGCGAAGTGGCGCGGTGGCGCGGAACTCGTGCTCGACCTCGAAGGCCACGGCCGCGAGGAGATCGTCCCCGGTGTCGACCTGGCCCGGACGCTCGGCTGGTTCACCAGCGTCTTCCCCGTCCGGCTGGACCCCGGCACCGGTGACCTGGACGAGGCCCTCAAGCGGGTCAAGGAGCAGCTCCGCGAGATCCCGGACAACGGCATCGGCTTCGGCCTGCTGCGCTACCTCGACGAGGGTTCCGGCCTGGCCGACGCGCCCGTCCCGCAGTTGCTGTTCAACTACCTGGGCCGGTTCACCGCGACCGGTGGCACGGACTGGGCCACCGCGCCGGAAGCGCCGCCGCTGGGTGAGGACCGCGACCCGCGGATGCCGTTCGGGCACGCGCTGGAGATCGACGCCGTCGTGCGCGACGACGAGGTGGGCCCCCGGCTCAGCGCCACGTTCACCTGGCCCGACGGCGTGCTCACCGAGGACGAGGTGTCCCGCTTCGCCGTGTGCTGGCTGGAGGCGCTGGACTCGCTGGCCCGGCACGAGGGCGTCGGCGGGCACACCCCGTCCGACTTCCCGCTGGTGTCGCTCTCCCAGGTGGAACTGGACGAGCTGTCCTCGCCCGGTCTGGTCGACGTGCTGCCGCTGTCCCCGTTGCAGGAGGGCTTCTTCTTCCACTCGGTGTTCGACGAGTCCGCTGTGGACGGTTACGTCGTCGGCCAGCATCTGGAGCTGGCGGGACCGGTCGACGCCGCCGCTCTCCGCCGGGCCGCGCAGGGCCTGCTGGACCGGCACGCGCCGCTGCGGGCCGGGTTCCACCAGTTCCCCGACGGCCGGGTCGTGCAGGTGGTCGCCGACGTCGAGCTGCCGTGGCGCGAGCTGGACATCTCGTCCCTGAACGCCGACGAGCAGGCCGCCCGCGTGGCCGAGCTGGTCGCCGAGGAACGTGCTCAGCGGTTCGACCTCGGCCGTCCGCCGATGCTGCGCGCCACGCTGGTGCGCGGGGGTCACGAGCGGCACTGGCTGCTGCTCACCGTCCACCACATCGTCGCCGACGGCTGGTCCCAGCCGATCCTGTTCCAGGAACTCCTGGCCCTCTACGCCCCCGGTGAGGACCTGCCCCGCCTGCCCGAGGTCGCGCCGTACCGCGACTACCTCGGCTGGCTGGCCGACCGCGACCGCCCGGCCGCCCAGCAGGCTTGGGGCGCGGCGCTCAGTGGCGTCGACGAGCCGACGCGCCTGGCTCCGGGGGCCGTTTCCGCCGCACGGCAGGAGTTCGTGCGCGTCGAGGTGCCCGCCGACGTCACGTCCGCCGTCGTGGCACGGGGACGTGAGCACGGCCTGACCCTCGGCACGATCGTGCAGGGCGCGTGGGGCCTGGTGCTCGGCCGGTTCACCGGCCGCGACGACGTGGTGTTCGGCAGCACGGTGTCCGGCCGCGAGGCCGCCGTCGCGGGCATCGAGGCGATGATCGGCCTGTTCATCAACACCCTGCCGGTGCGCGTCCGCTGGCGGGACGACGAGACCGTCGCCGCCGTGCTGGCCCGCTTGCAGGACGAGCAGGCCGGGCTGCTGGACCACCAGCACCTCGGGCTGTCGGACGTCCAGCGCGCGGCGGGCGTCGGCGACCTGTTCGACACCCTGGTCGTGGTGGAGAACTACCAGCTCGACCGCACGCCGACCGCGCCCGGCGGGGCGCTGTCCGTGGTGCGCACCGGCACGTCGGAGACCGGCCACTACCCGGTGGAACTGACGATCACCCCCGGCCGCACCATCGGCCTGGTCTTCGAGCACGACGCCACCCGCCTCGGCGCGGACCTCGTGCACCGGCTGGCGGAACACCTGGTCGACGTCCTGGAGGCGCTGGCCACCGACCCGGCGCGGCGCGTCGGTGAGATCGGCGCGGCGAGGGCCCGCCAGGCCGTGGAGCGGCTGGCGGGGGAGGTGCGGGCCGTCCCGGAGACGACCCTCTCCGCCGCGTTCGAGGCGCAGGCCGCCCGCACGCCGGACGAGACGGCGATCGTCGCCGATGGCGTTTCCCTGACCTATCAACACCTCGACCGCAAGGCGTCCGCGCTCGCGAGGACGCTCGACGTCGGCCCCGAGGACGTCGTGGCCGTCGCCGTGCCGCGCTCGGCCGACCTCGTCGTGGCCCTGCTGGCGGTCCTGAAGGCCGGTGCCGCCTACCTGCCGATCGACCTCGACCACCCGGCCGACCGGATCTCCTTCCTGCTGGCGGATTCCGGCGCGCGGACCGTGCTCACCACGGCCGACGCCGTGCTGCCGTCGGTCGACGGCGTGCGCCGGGTCCTGCTGACCGACCCGCCGTCCGACCGCGGTCTCCGCGCGGCGGGCCCGGACCACCCGGCCTACCTGATGTACACCTCCGGCTCGACCGGCAGGCCCAAGGGCGTGCTGATCACCCACCGGGCGGTCGTCGGGCAGCTCGCCTGGCTGCGCGACCGGTTCTCGCTCGACGTCGGTGAACGTGTTCTGCACCAGTACTCCGCGAGCTTCGACCCGTCCGTGCAGGAGGTCTTCGGGCCGCTGCTCAGCGGCGGGGCGGTGGTGGTCGCGAAGCCCGGCGGGCAGCGCGATCCCGGTTACCTGGCCGAGCTGATCCGCCGCGAGCGCGTCACGACGGTCGACCTCGTGCCGTCGATGTACGCGGCGCTGCTGCGCTCCGAGTTGCCGTCCGGGTGGGCGTCGAGCCTGCGCCGGGCGTTCAGCGGCGGCGAGGCGTTGACGGGTAACCTCGCGGGCCGCTGGCTCGCGGCGACCGGTGTGCCGATCGTCAACGTCTACGGGCCCACCGAGGCCGTGGTGCAGGTGACGTCGTGGGAGTACGACGGGTCCACCGACACCGCCGTGCCGATCGGGCGGCCGGTGTGGAACACCCGCCTCTACGTCCTGGACTCCGCGCTGCGGCCCGTTCCGGCCGGGGTGCCGGGAGAGCTGTACCTGGCGGGTTCCCAGCTGGCCCGCGGCTACCACGGCCGTCCGGACCTGACCGCCGACCGGTTCGTCGCGGATCCCTTCGGTGAGCCCGGAAGCCGGATGTACCGCACGGGTGACCTGGTGCGTTTGGCCATCGGCGAAGCCGATCATCGGGCAGAGCGCCCGTACCTCTACTTCCTCGGCCGCACGGACCACCAGGTCAAGATCCGCGGCAACCGGGTCGAACTCGGCGAGGTGGAAGCCGCCGTCCGACGGCAGGACGGCGTCACGGACGTGTTCGTGGTCGCCCGCGAGGACGAGCGCGGCGGCAAGCGGCTCGTCGCGTACGTCGCCGGAACCGTTGGGGTCGAACAGCTTCGCGCCGCGTTGATCGCGGTGCTGCCGGAGCCGATGGTGCCGAGCGCGATCGTCGTGCTGGACGCGCTGCCGCTGACCGTCGGCGGCAAGGTCGACGTCAAGGCGCTGCCGGAGCCGGTGATCGAGCGCGCTGCCCTCACCGGCCCGCGCGACGACCGTGAACGCAAGCTGACCGACATCTTCGCGGCCGTGCTGGGGCTCGCGGAGGTCGGCGCGGACGAGGACTTCTTCGCGCTGGGCGGCGACAGCATCCTGTCCATCTCGGTGTCGAGCCGCGCCCGCAAGGAGGGCTTGAAGATCAGCCCGCGCGAGGTGTTCGAACACCGCACCCCGGCCGCTTTGGCGGCACTCGTGCCCGCCGAGGTCGTCGCCCCGGTGGTGTCGGACGGCGTCGGCGACGTGCCGCAACTGCCGATCGTGCACCAGTTGCGCACCGACGGCGGCTCGATCGGCCGGTTCAACCTCTCGATGCTGGTGCGGACCCCGGCCGACGCGGACGTCGACCGGCTCGCGGTGGCGTTGCAGACCGTGATCGACCACCACGACGCCCTGCGGCTCAGGCTGACCCGCATCGCGGGTGTCCTGTGGTCGCTGGAAACCCAGCCGGTCGGCTCGGTCCGGGCCTCCGACCTGCTGCGGCGCGTGGAGAACCAGGACTACGAGACCGAGTCCGACGCGGCCGTCGGACGGCTCGACCCGGACGCCGGTGTCGTCCTGCAAGCCGTGTGGTTCGACGGCGGCCCCCTCGAACCGGGCCGGTTGTTCCTGGCCGCGCACCACCTCGCCGTCGACGGCGTCTCGTGGCGGATCCTGTTCGAGGACCTGGAAGCCGCGTGGACCGGCGTGCCGCTGGAGCCCGTGCGGACGTCGTTGCGCCGCTACGCCAAGGCCGTCACCGAGCAGGCGCAGGGCCCGGAACGGCTCGGCGAGCTGACGCACTGGGTCGAGACCCTCAAGCCCGGCGCCGACCTCGTGCCCGGTGCCTCGCGCACCGGCACCGTCGGCACTGCGCACCGCCGCGAGGTTCGGCTCTCCACCGCCGACACCACGCCGTTGCTGGG
>DATMCA010000645.1:0-4729 GCA_035559015.1 Umezawaea sp.
CGAGCCGGTGAAGTGGATGCCGGCCAGGTCGGGATCGGCCATCACGACGTCGGAGACGTCCTTGCCGTGCCCGGTCACCATGTTGATCACCCCCGGCGGCAGCCCGGCCTCCTCGAGCAGCGCCATCAGCAGGTGCGCGGCGTACTGCTGGGTGGGGGCCGGCTTCCACACGACCGTGTTGCCCATCAGTGCCGGCGCGGTCGGCAGGTTCCCGGCGATCGCGGTGAAGTTGAACGGTGTGATCGCGTAGACGAAGCCTTCGAGCGGCCGGTGGTCGGTGCGGTTCCACACGCCCGCGGAGCTGGTGGGCTGCTCGGCCAGCAGCGTGCGGCCGAAGGCGACGTTGTAGCGCCAGAAGTCGGCCAGTTCGCAGGCCGCGTCGATCTCGGCCTGGATGGCGGTCTTCGACTGGCCCAGCATGGTGGCGGCGTTGATGGTCGAACGCCACGGGCCGACGAGCAGGTCGGCCGCGCGCAGCAGGATCGCGGCGCGGTCGTCGTAGGACAGCGCCTGCCACGCGGGGGCGGCGGCGCGGGCCGCGGCGATGGCGGCCTCGGTGTCCTCGTGGGTCGCGCTGGTGAAGGTGCCGAGCACCGCGCGGTGGTTGTGCGGCTGCACGACGTCGAACCTCGAGCCGCCTCCCGCCCGCTGCTCGCCGCCGATGGTCAGAGTTCCTTCGAGCGGCTCCTTGATCAGCTCGACGAGCTTCGCCTGCAGTTCGGCGCGCTCCGGCGAACCGGGGGCGTACTGCAGGACCGGCTCGTTCACCGGCGACGGAACCCTGGTCACAGCGTCCACGAGCAGCTCCTCCACAACAGCGGATGTCTCCTACAACGGTAGGACTCGACGACCGTCCGACCTTTGTACGACTGGCTAATATCGGGGTACCCATTTGGCTGAACGGACAAAGATGAGCCTCCAGGACGTGCTGATCGCGCTCGGTGACCCGCTGGTGGAACTCCAGGTGGCGCCGAAGGGCCTCGACGTGGACGTGCTGGACGTCGTGATCCTGGACCCGGACGACGTCCCCGACGTCCGGCCGGGCGACTTGGCGCTGGTCATCGGCGCGCGCGGCCGGGCGGCGGTGCCGCTGGTGCGGGCCGCCCGCCGGGCCGCCGGGGTGGTGGTGAAGGTGGACGGGCCGCTTTCGCCGCTGCTCCGCCAAGCGGCGCTGGACGCGGGCGTGGCGCTCGTCGCGGTCCGCCCCGAGGTCCGGTGGGAGCACCTGGAGTCGCTGGTCAGGGGTGTTCTGGTCAGCCCGGCGGCGGGCGGCGAGGTGCTCGGCGACCTGTTCGCGCTGGCCCAGACGATCGCCGCGCTCACGGGCGGCATCGTGAGCATCGAGGACACCTCCAGCCGGGTGCTCGCGTACTCGCGGTCCAGCGACGAGGTCGACGAACTGCGGCGGTTGTCGATCCTCGGCAGGCAGGGACCGGAGCCGTACCTGAAGATGCTTCGCGACTGGGGCGTCTACCAGCTGCTCCGGTCCGGCGAGGAGGTCGTGCGCATCGACGAACGGCCGGAACTCGGGATCCGGCGGCGGATCGCGATCGGCATCCACGCCGGCCCTACTCCGTTGGGCACGATCTGGGTCCAGGAAGGTGACTCACCGCTGACCGAACAGGCCGAACGGGCGTTGCTCGGAGCGGCCCGCGTGACCGCGCTGCACCTCGTCCAGCGCCGCAACGAGCCGACGGTGGCGTTCCGCGAGAACCTCCTGGCGTCCCTGCTGGACGGTCGGATGGACGCCGAATCCGTGGCCGGGCAGATCGGCGCGGACCCCGGCAAACCCGCCGCCGTCGTCGTGTTCGCCTCGCACGACGAGTCCGCCGACCGCACCGAGGCGGAGCTGCGGCGGTCCGAGCTGACCGGGCTGATCTCCGTGCACGCGGCGGCGTACCGGCGCAGCGCGCTCGTGACGCAGGTCGGCGCGCGCACCTACGTGCTGCTGCCCGACCTGCCGCCGGGAGCCCAACTCCTGAGCCTCACCAAGGAGATCGTCGCCGCCGCGCACAAGCACATCGGTCTCGGCGTCCGCGCGGCCGTCGGCTCCACGGTGTCCACTGTGGATGACGCGCGGGTGTCGCGGCAGGAGGCGGACCGGGTGCTCGACGCGATGGGCCGCGACCTGGACGTCGACGTGGCGACCCTGGACGACGTCCGGTCCCGCGTGCTCGTCAGCGAGACCCTCGCGCTGCTCGCCGAGCACCCGCGCATCCGCGATCCCCGGCTGGGGAAGCTCGACGGCGAGCTCGCCAGGTCCGTCCTCGCCTACCTGGACGCGTTCGGCGACGTTCGTTCAGCGGCGAAGCTCCTGCACGTCCACCCGAACACGCTCCGCTACCGCGTGCGCCGCGCGGCCGAGGTCTCCGGGATCGATCTGGACGACCCGCTGCAACGCCTGTTCGCCCAGCTGCAACTGAGGTTGGGCTGAGGTTCGCCTCCTGCTTTACCCAATTCGGACAACGCACCTCTACTCTGCGGTTGGGGGCACATCGAAAGGAAACCGGGCTGTTGACCGTCGACGCGGCAGGCAAGCGGGGCAGCGACTTCGCTGAGCTGTCCCGGACCATCAAGCAGGCAGGCCTGCTGGACCGCAGGATCAGCTACTACATCTTCCGACTGGCGGGCAACGCGCTCGCCCTGGCACTCTCCGTGACCGCCTTCGTGGTGGTCGGCAACTCCTGGTGGCAGCTCGCCATCGCGGCCCTCATGGGCGTGCTGTTCACCCAGCTCGCGTTCCTGGGCCACGACGCGGGCCACCGCCAGATCTTCCAGAGCAGGAAGGCCAACGACCTCGTCGGTCTGGTGCACGGCAACCTGCTGACGGGCGTCAGCTACGGCTGGTGGATCGGCAAGCACAACCGCCACCACGCGAACCCGAACCACATCGACGAGGACCCCGACGTCGACATCTCCGTGCTCGCCTTCACCTCCGAGCAGTCGCTCACGAAGAAGGGGATCTTCCGCTTCATCACGAAGCACCAGGCGATCTTCTTCTTCCCGCTGCTCCTGCTCGAAGGCTTCAGCCTGCACGTCATCAGCGTCAACGCGATCGTGCGCCGCCAGGTCAAGGGTTGGGCGCTGGAGGCGACGCTGCTGACCGTGCACGTCCTCGGCTACCTCACCGCGGTCTTCCTGGTGATGTCACCGCTCAAGGGCGTCCTCTTCATCCTGGTCCACCAGGCGATCTTCGGCCTGTACATGGGCGTCTCGTTCGCCCCGAACCACAAGGGCATGCCGGTCCTGACCGACGAGCACCAGTTCGACTTCCTGCGCAAGCAGGTGTTGACCTCCCGCAACGTCAACGGCAACTGGTTCACCGACCTCGCGCTCGGCGGCCTGAACTACCAGATCGAGCACCACCTGTTCCCGAGCATGCCGCGCCCGAACCTGCGGCGGGCGCAGGCCCTGGTGCACGACTTCTGCGAGCAGCACTCGATCTCCTACGCCAAGTGCGGCCTGTTCAGGTCGTACGGCTACGTGCTCCAGCACCTGCACGAGGCGGGAGCGCCGCTCCGCGGTGCAGCCAAGCTCGCTCGATCAGTGTCCAGGTAGTGGTGGTCAGCAGGTAGATCCCGGCGGCCAGCGGCAGCACGGCCGCCATCACCACCGTGCCGAACGACAGGTACCGCAGAGCCCGCGTCAACGGGGTCTGCGGTACCTCGTCGCGTTCGGCCTTCCACCGGGTCCAGCGCACGCTGCCGTAGGCGACCAGCGCGAGCGCCGCGAACAGCCCGAGGAACACCGGCGTGTGGCCCGTGCCGTTCCACCACGAGGTGCCGAGCGGTGCGCCGAGGAACGTCGAGTCGAGCAGCGGGTTCGGCGTGGTGACGAGCCGGTACATGACCATGAGGAACGGGACCTGGGCGAACATCGGCAGGAACCCGGCGAACAGCGAGGTCCCGGAATCCCGGTACAGCTTCGTCGTGGCTTCTTGGAGCTTCACGACGTCCTTGCCGTGCTTCTCCCGGAGCTTCCGCACCTCGGGCGCGAGTGCGGTCTTGGCCTTCTCGGCCCGCACGGCGGACCGCGTCAGCGGGTGCATGAGGAGTCGGACGAGGAGGGTGAACAGGACGATGGCGGCGGCGGGCGCGACGAACCCGGCCAGGGCAGAGCCCAGCGAGTGGAACAAGGGGAACACTCCGTCGAGTCGAGCGGGAAGAACCGGACCTAGGCGATGGAGATGCCGAGTCCGGGCGCTCGGGGACGGGGACGGCCTGCCGCGTCGGGATCGCGCAGGCGCAGGAACGCCGTGCGCATGGCCTTCTCGCGCAACGACAGGGAACGCGTCCACGCGGGTGCGGCCAGCGGGACGACGGGAGCGGCCACCAGCAGCAGCACGACGGCCAGCGCGGTGATCGCGGCCAGCAGTTCGGTGGGCTGGTGGAACAGGGCGACCGCGTACAGGGCCGGGAACAGCATGGCGAGCAGCAACCGCAACCGCTGCCCCTCCACCATGGATCCACTGTAACCGGATCGGGTCGGGAGCGGAGGGGGTTCAGGCCGGATCACACCACCAGCGCGGGCCGGTCCGGGTGGTCGTAGCGGAGCAGCACGTCGGCGGCGGGGTCGTAGCCGTCGTACGCGGGCAGTGTCCACCGCCGCTCGTCGGCCGTCTTGCGGTTCAGCGCGCCGGGGGAGAGCCACAGGTGCACGGTCAGCTCGGCGGGCAGGCCGCGGTCGAGCAGCAGCGTGCCGTCCAGCAGCAGGACCCCGCCCTCGCCCA
>DATMCA010000646.1:0-6636 GCA_035559015.1 Umezawaea sp.
GGCGGCGCAGCAGCGGCTGTGGTTCATGCACGAGCTCGACCCGGACAGCGTCGAGTACCAGGTGCCGCTGGTGCTGCGGCTGTCCGGCGACCTGGACGTCGAGGCGCTGCACCGCGCGCTGGGTCGGGTGGTGGCGCGGCACGGGTCGCTGCGCACCACCTTCGACTCGGTCGACGGGGTGGGCGCGCAGGTCGTGCACGAGCACGTCGACGTGCCGCTGCCGGTGGTCGACGTGGCCGCGGAGGACGTCGACGCGCACCTGCTGGACGCCGCCGGTCGGCCCTTCGACCTGCGGCGCGGTCCGGTGATCCGGGCCGTGCTGCTGAGGATCGCCGCCGACGACCACGTGTTCGCCGTGCACACGCACCACATCGTGACCGACGGCTGGTCGATGAGGCTGTTCGTCGACGACCTGAGCGAGGCCTACCTCGGCGAGCTGCCCGCGGAGTCGTTGGGGTACGCGGACTTCGCGGCGTGGCAGCGGGACCGGTTGGCGAGCGCCGAGCTGGACGGGCAGGTCGAGCACTGGCGCGACCGGCTCGACGGCCTGACCGCGCTCGACCTGCCGACGGACCTCCCCCGCCCGGCGGTGCGGGAGTCCGCCGGGTCCGCGCACGTGTTCGAGGTGCCCCGGCCACTGGTGTCGGGCCTGAAGGACCTGGCCCGCGACCAGGGCGCGACGCTGTTCATGACGCTGGTCGCGGCGACGCAGCTGCTGCTGTCGCGCTACACCGGGCAGCACGACGTGGCGGTCGGCACGGCCACGTCCGGCCGCGACCGGGTCGAGGTGGAGAACCTGATCGGGTTCTTCGTCAACACCCTGGTGCTGCGCGGCCGGGTCGACGGCTCGGCGTCGTTCGCCGAGTTCCTGCGCACCACCCGCGCCACCGTGCTGGACGCGTTCGCCAACGACGAGGTCCCGTTCCAGCGGCTGGTGGAGATCCTCCGGCCGGAGCGCGACCCGAGCAGGCCGCCGCTGGTGGAGGTCGCGGTCAACCTCCAGAACACGCCGGACGGCGCGGTCGAGCTGCCCGGCGTGCGGGTCGAGCAGCTCGTGCCGCCGGTGCTCGTGGCGCCGATGGACCTGTCGTTCGACTTCGTCGAGCGGTCCGGCGCGCTGGTGACGCACCTCGGGTACAACACGTCCCTGTTCGACCCCGCGACCGCCGAGCGGATGGCCGGTCACCTGCTCACGCTGCTCGCCGCCGTCGTCGACGACCCGAACCGCGACATCGCGCGGATCCCGGTCCTCGAACCCGCCGAGCGCGACCGGCTCACCGCCGAGCGGACCGCGGCACCCGACCCCCTCACCGTGCCGGAGCTGTTCGCCGAGCAGGTGCTCCGCGATCCGGACGCACCCGCGCTGATCAGTCCGGAGAGGACGGTCGACTACCGCGAGCTGGACGAGTGGTCCGACCGCGTCGCCCGCGCGCTGGTCGCACGCGGCGCCGGTCCGGAGCGGCTGGTGGCCGTGCGGGTGCCGAGGTCGTTCGAGTTCGTCGTCTCGGTGCTCGCCGTGCTCAAGACCGGCGCCGCCTACCTGCCGCTGGACGTCGAGCACCCGGCTGAACGCCTGCGCTCGTTGGTCGACGACGCCGACCCGGTGCTCGTCGTGACACCGGACCTGCTGGCCGAGGTCGCGGGCGAGGAACACCCGCCGCTCACCGTGGACCTGCCGCTCTCCGCGGCCGCGTACGTCATGTACACCTCCGGCTCGACCGGGCGGCCCAAGGCGGTCGTCACGACCCACGCCGGTGTGCACGCCCTCGTCGCCGCGCAACGGGAGCGGCTCCGGGTGGGCCCCGGTTCGCGGGTGCTCCAGTTCGTGTCGGCCGCCGTGGACGCGGCCTTCTGGGAACTCGGCATGTCGGTGCTGTCCGGCGCCGCGCTCGTCCTCGCGTCCACCTCCCGCATCACCCCCGGCGAGCAGTTGGCCGATGCGCTGACCACGCACCGGATCACCCACCTGTCGCTGCCGCCGACGGCGCTGAAGGCGTTGCCGCACGCGGAGTACCCGCACCTGCGCACGCTCGTCGTCGCCGCGGAGGCGTGCCCGCCCGCGCTGGTCGACACCTGGGCGCCGGGGCGGCGGATGGTCAACGCCTACGGCCCGACCGAGGTCACGACCACCAGCACGATGAGCGATCCGCTGGTGCCGGGGGAGCACGTCGACAGCGTCCCGATCGGCCGGCCGCTGCCCGGCATCCGCGCCTACGTGCTCGACGCCGCCCTGCGCCCGGTCCCCGTCGGCGTGCCCGGTGAGCTGTACGTCGGCGGCACCGGTCTGGCCAGGGGCTACCGGAACCAGCCCGGCCTGACGTCCGACCGGTTCGTCGCCGACCTGTTCGGCGAGCCCGGCGGCCGGATGTACCGGACCGGTGACCTGGTGAAGTGGTCGGCCACGGGCGACCTGCACTACCTCGGTCGCACCGACGACCAGGTGAAGATCCGCGGCTTCCGGGTCGAGCTCGGCGAGGTGGAGGCCGCCCTGGCGGCGCACCCCGACGTGCGCGGCGCGGCCGTCGCGGTCAAGCCGGACGTCCGCGGCGTCCGGCGACTGGTGGGATACCTGCTCGGCGAGCCGGACGTGCCGGCGTTGCGGGTGTTCCTGCGGGAACGACTGCCGGAGCACATGGTGCCCTCGGCCTTCGTGACGCTCGACCACTTCCCGGTGGGTGGCACCGGGAAGGTCGACCGGGGCGCGCTGCCCGTCCCGAGCGGGCAGCGCGACACCGGGACCCGCCACGTGCCGCCGCGCACCGACACCGAGCGGGTGCTCGCCGAGGTGTGGAGCGGCCTGCTGGGGGTCCGGGACGTCGGTGTCGACGACAACTTCTTCGACCTCGGCGGCGACTCGATCCTCGGCCTCCAGGTCGTGGCGCGGGCGCGCGAGGCCGGCGTCCACCTGACCGCGCGGCAGACGCTGCTCAAGCACACCATCGCCGAACTGGCCGCCGAGGCCGACGCCGCCGACAGCGCGGTGCCGACCCACGAGCAGGGCCCGGTCGTCGGCGACGTGCCCGTGACGCCCATCCAGCGGTGGTTCTTCGAGGAACTGGCCCCCAGCGCCGACCGGTTCGGCCAGTCGGTCTTCCTGGAGCTGGCCGACGACGTGGACGTGGACGCGCTGCGCACGGCGGTCGCCGCGCTGCCCGCGCACCACGACGCCCTGCGGCTCCGGTTCACCCGTGACGGCGGGGAGTGGACGCAGCACAACGCCGCGCCCGACGACACCGACGTGCTCCGGGTCGTCGACCTGTCCGGTGCGGCCGACGAGGTGTCGGCGGTCCGCGTGGCGACCACGGCCGCCCAGACCGGGTTCGACCTGGCCCGCGGCCCGCTGCTGCGCGTGCTGCTCTTCACCGGGCGTTCGACGCGGCTGTTCCTCGTCGCCCACCACCTGGTGGTCGACGGCGTCTCGATGCGGGTCCTGCTGTCCGACCTCGACCTCGGCTACCAGCAGGCGCGGCGGGGCGAGCCCGTGGACCTCGGGCCGAAGACCACGTCCTTCCGCGAGTGGGCCCACCGGCTGCGCGACCACGTCGTCGCGGGCGGGCTGGACCACGAGCTGGACCGGTGGAGCCTCCCGGCCGAGGTCGTGCCGCTGCCGGTCGACGGGACGGGCGACAACACGGTGGAGTCCATGCGGACCATCTCCGTGCGCCTGGACGCCGACACGACCGCCGCCGTGCTGCGGCAGGTGCCCGAGGTGTACCGCACGCAGGTCAACGACGTGCTGCTCAGCGCCGTGGGCCGGGTGCTCGCGGACTGGGCGGGCAGCCGGTCGGTGCTGGTGGAGATGGAGGGCCACGGCCGCGAGGACGTGCTGCCCGGCGTCGACCTGAGCCGCACCGTGGGCTGGTTCACCACCGCGTTCCCGGTGGCGCTGGACCTGCCCGAGGCCGCGGGCTGGGGCGAGGTGCTCAAGTCGGTGAAGGAGCAGCTGCGCGCGATTCCGGGCGGTGGCCTGGGCTACGGCGCGCTGCGCCACTTCGGCGAGCGCGCCCCCGCCGCGATCCGGCCGCAGGTCTCGGTGAACTACCTGGGGCGCATGGACACCTCCACGTCCGGCGACCTCTACCGCGGCTGGTGCCCGCACCCCGGCGGCGTCGAGCGCGTGGCCCACCAGACCCGCGCGCACCTGATCGAGCTGAACGGGATCGTGGACGGCGACGAGCTGGAGTTCCGCTGGGCCTACTCGGCGAACGTCCACCACGCGCGCACCGTGCGCGGGCTCGCCGAAGCGGTCCTGGTGGCGTTGAAGGAGATCGTCGAGCACTGCGGCACCCCGGAGGCGGGTGGCTGCACCCCGTCGGACTTCCCGCTGGCGCGACTGGACCAGTCCACTGTGGACCGGATCGTCGGCGACGGCCGGGACGTCGAGGACGTGTACCCGTTGACGCCCATGCAGAGCGGGTTGCTGTTCCACTCGCTCGCCGAGTCGACCGACCTGTACGCCGGGCGGTTCAGCGCGGTCCTGTCCGGCGTGGCCGACCCGATGGCGCTCGCCGAGGCGTGGCAGCGGGTCGTGGACCGGACGCCCGTGCTGCGGACCGCGGTGGTGTGGCAGGACGTCGCCGAGCCGCTCCAGGTCGTGCGGCGCGGGACGCCCGTGCCGATCGAGCACCACGACCTGCGGCACCTGGCGCCGGAGCGGCGCGAGGAAGTCCTGACCCTGCTGTGGGAACGCGGCGAGGGCTGGGACCTGGACCTCGCCCGGCCGCCGCTGATCAAGCTGGTCATCGCGCGGCTGACCGACGACGAGGTGCGGGTCCTGTGGTCCGCGCACCACCTCGTGGTCGACGGCTGGAGCTTCGCGCACGTGCTGTCCGACGTGTTCGAGCAGTACTCGGCCCTGGCG
Organism: Umezawaea sp.; assembly: GCA_035559015.1. GTDB lineage: Bacteria > Actinomycetota > Actinomycetes > Mycobacteriales > Pseudonocardiaceae > Umezawaea. The sequence goes on from DATMCA010000646.1 coordinate 4,862, forward strand.
GGGGAGGGGGACGCGCCCGTCGCGGTGCGCCGCCCGTTCCGCGACTACGTGGCCTGGCTGGCGGGGCGCGACCGCCCGGAGGCGGAGGAGCACTGGCGGGGCGTGCTGGCCGGGTTCACCGAGCCGACGCCGCTGCCGTTCGACCGCGAACCCCTGCGCGCGCACCGGTCCCGGACCGAACGGGACGTGCGCGGCAGCCTCCCCGAGGAGTTGGCGGCCCGCCTGTACGCCGTGGCCAAGGACGCGCGGATCACCGTCAACACCGTGGTGCAGGGCGCGTGGGCCGTGCTGCTCTCCTGCTACAGCGGGTTGGACGACGTGTGCTTCGGCGCGACCGTGTCCGGCCGGCCCGCCGACCTGCCCGGCTCGGAGTCGATCGTCGGGCTGTTCATCAACACCGTGCCCGCGCGGGTCGCCGTGCCCGCCGACGACGCGGTGCGGGACTGGCTGCGACGCGTGCAGCAGGAGCAGGTCGAGTGCCGCCACCACGAGTACCTGTCGCTCGCGGAGATCCAGGCGTGCGGTGACGTGCCGCGCGGCTCGGCGCTGTTCGACAGCATCGTGGTGTTCGAGAACTACCCGTACGACGACGCCGCCGCGTCCCGCCACGGCCTCGCGGTCCGCGACTACCGCGGTGACGAGCGCACCAACTACGCCCTCACGGTCACCGCGCACGCCGCCGCCGAACTGCACCTCTCGATCGGGTTCGACCCCGCGCTGTTCGACGGGTCGACCGCCGAGCGGGTGCTCGGCCACCTGGTCACGGTGCTCGGCGCCATAGCCGACGACCCGGAGGTGAGGGTCGCCGACCTGCCGGTGCTCACCCGGCGGGAGCGCGACCTGCTCCTGCGCGACTGGGGCGGGACCGTCGTCCCCGCTCCTCCGGTCCGCCTCGTGCACGACCTCTTCACCGACCGGGTGACCGCGGCCCCCGACGCGGTCGCGGTCGTGTGCGGGGCGGACCACCTCACCTTCGCCGAACTGGACGCGCGCGCCAACCGCCTGGCCCACCACCTGGTGGGGCTCGGCGTGCGGGCGGGCTCGCTGGTCGGTGTGTGCCTGGACCGCGGTGTCGACGCGGTCGTGGCGCTGCTGGCCGTGCTCAAGGCGGGTGGCGCGTTCGTGCCGCTCGCGCCGGACTACCCGGCCGCGCTGCTGGCCGTGATGCTGGAGGACTCGGCTCCCGAAGTCGTTCTGTCCCAACGTGATCACCGCGACCTGCTGTCCACTTCGGACGTCGCGGTCGTGCTGGTCGACGAGGTGGACCTGACCGGGCAGCCCACCACCGCGCCGCACACCTCGGTCACCACCGACGACCTCGCCTACGTCGTCTACACGTCCGGCTCGACCGGGCGGCCCAAGGGCGTGATGGTCGAGCACGGCAGCGTGCACCACATGGTGCGCTCGTGGGACGCGCGCTACGGGCTGACCGGGACGCTGCCCCGCACCCTGTCGGTGTCGAGCCTGTCGGTCGACCTGTTCTTCTCGGACTTCCTGCTGTCGGCGCTGTTCGGCGGCTCGATGGTGGTCGTCCCGGCGCTCGACGTCGCCGACCCGCGCGTGCTGGTCGACCTGCTGGAGGGCACCGGGGCCGACGTCATGATCACGGTTCCGGCGCTGGCCAAGGCGATCGTCCGGGAAGCCGGTTCGCGCGGCCGTCGGCTGACCGGCCTGCGGGTGCTGATGGTCGGCTCGGAGGGCTGGCCGTCGGCGGACTCGCTGGAGGTGCTGGCGGGCGTCGGCCCGGACACGGTGGTCGTGAACGCCTACGGCGC
>DATMCA010000647.1:0-3266 GCA_035559015.1 Umezawaea sp.
GACGCGATCGGCGCGATCGTGGCACCGTGGCGGCGCCTACTCGTCGAGCACGACTTCGCGTTGGGCTGCCCGCTGGCGGCGACCGTCGTCGACGCCGCCGACAACGAGCAACTCCGCGTCCACGTCGACGAGTTGCTCACCGAGTGGCAAGCCTCGGTCGCCGGCGTCTACGCCAGGTTCGGAGCTCCGCCGTCGGTCGCCCAGCAGGAGACGACTGTGCTTCTGGCTGCGATCGAGGGCGCGCTCATCCTCGCCCGCGCGCGGCGCAGCACCGAGCCGCTCGACACGGTGGAGCGCTACTTCGCGACGCGACCTCCGGCATCGGAGGCGTAGCCCGAACGACGCGGGTCCTCAGCTCTCAGCGCCCGACGCGAGCGCCGCGCCCAGCTCAGCTCGAGAGGTGATCCCGAGCTTCGGGAACACGCGGTAGAGGTGCGAGCCGACCGTACGGGGGCTCAGGTGCAGCCGCAGGCCGATCTCGCGGTTGCTGTAGCCGACGGCGGCGAGTTGGGCTACCTGCAACTCCTGCGGCGTAAGCGTTCCGGCGTCGCGCTGGAACGATCCACCCGCCGCCCGCAGTTCACCCTCGGCCCGCCGGGCCCACGCCGTGGCGCCGATGTCCCCGTACAGCTCCACGGCGGCCCGCAGGTGGACCCGCGCGTCGACCCCGCGCCGCTCGCGCCGCAGCCACTCCCCGTAGAGCAGGTGGGACCGGGCGCGGACGAACGGTCGGTCGCGGCCATCCTCAGTGGACAGTGCGCCCAGGTGGTGCGGTTCCGGGTCGTCGGAGAGCAGCGCGCGGCAGTGGTGCAGCCGTTCCCGCGTCCACACCCGGTCGCCGGCCCACTTCTCGAACCACTCCACGTGCCGCAGCGCCACCTCGGGCTCGCCGACGCGGACGGCCGCCTCGACGACGTCGCTCAACGCGCCGAACGTCATCAGCGCCTGGACGTCCAGCTCGACCAGCCGGGCGAACGCCTCGGCGTCGTCGCCGTCGCCGAGCGCGAGCAGGCCGAGCGCCGCCTGCGCCATGGCCGCCGCCGCGTGCTGCCGCAGGGGCACCGCGATGGCGAGCGCGCGTTCGACGTGCTCCTTGCACGCGGCGGCGTCACCGCGCGCTGCCGCGAACCGCGCCAGCACGGCGAGCAGGTTCGCGGTCCACCCGCGCTGCCCGGCCTCGTAGGAGAACCGGATGCCCTCCTCGGCGTGCGCGACCCCCTCGGACCACAGCCCGAGCCGGTAGGCGATGTCGGCCCGGTAGTACAGCAGTTCCGAGATCGCGCCGGTCGCGGCGACGGCGCGCAACCTGTTCCCCGCGACCTCGGCGAGCTTGCGGGCCTCGCGCTGGTCCGAGCCGAGCCAGCCGACGACGGTGGCCCACATCCACGTGCGCCCACCGCCCTCAGGCTGGTGCTCGGCCAGTTCACCCGGCAGCTCCCACAACTCCTGGGTGGTGATCACGCCGTCCGAGAGCGCCCGTGCCGCCCGGCGCGTGGCGGGCGAGCAGTCGAGGTCGAAGATCCGCTCGGTGGCGACCCTCGCGCCCATCATGTCGCCGGCGAGGAACGCGGCGGACGACGCCAGCGTGAACGTCCACGCCGCCTCCTCGGGGTCGTCGTCGGCCAGCAGCCCGCCGCACCTCATCAGGTGCCCGAAGGCCACCGCCGGGTCACCGCTGTACAGCTCGACGGTGCCGTTGAGCTGCGCCAGCGTGACCGCGGGAACGGGTTCCACCATCACCTCGTCGACCAGCGCCCTGGCCACGTCCGGCTGCCCGGAGTCCAGCGCGACGAACGCCGCCGTCACCAACCGGCGCCGACGCCCGTCGGCCGTCCCGCTCAGCCGCGCGGCCCGGCGCAGCACCGCCACCGCCGCGGCCTCCCCACCACGACGACGAGCCTCGTCCGCACCGCGTTCCACCGCCTCGGCCAACCGCTCGTCCGGTCCGGTGGCGGCGACGGCCCGGTGCCAGGTGGCCCGGACGCCGTCCTCGCCGAGGTGGTCCGCGATGGCCAGGTGCGCGGCCCGGCGGCGGTGGAACGTCGCGTCGGCGTACACGGCCGACCGCACCAGTGGATGCCGGAACCGCAACTCCGTGCCCACGACCGCGAGCAGCCCGGAGTCCTCCGCCACCCCGAGCGCGTCCTCACCCACCCCGAGCCTTCGAGCCGCACCGAGCACCGTGTCCAGCCGCCCGGTGTCCTCGGCCGCCGCGACCAGCAACAGGGAGCGCGCCGCCTCGGGCAACGCCAACACCCGCCGGAGGAACGCCTTGCGCACCCGTGACCCCACCGGCACCGTGCCGGTCAACGCGAAGTCCGCGACCACCCGCCCGAGGTCCCCGTGCTCCGCGAGTTCCAGCAACGCCAACGGGTTCCCGCCCGTGGCCGCCAGCACGGCGTCACCGGGCCACTCCTGGCCGCGGTCCTCCACCAGCCGCACGGCGTCGGTCTTCTCCAGCCCCGACAGCACCACCTCGGGAAGGTCCGAGGTGTCCACTGTGGAGTCCCGCACCGCCAGCAGCACCGCGACCGGCTCGGCGACGAGCCGTCGGCACGCGAACAGCAGCGCACCCGCGGAAGCCCGGTCGAGCCACTGGAGGTCGTCCACCACCAGCAGCAGCGGCCCCTCGGCGGCCACGGCGGCGATCAGCCCCACCAGCGCGGCCGACACGACGAACTCGGACGCGCCCCCGTCCGCCAGCCCCAACGCCCCGCGCAACGCCTCGGCCTGCGCCACGGGCAACCCGTCGACGTGCCGCAGCACCGGCCGCACCAGCTGGTGCAACCCGCTGAACGCCTGGGCCACCTCCGACTCCACGCCCGCGCAGCTCAACACCGTCAGCCCGGCCGCGCCGGCGACCGCGTCGCGCAGCAACGTGCTCTTGCCCATCCCCGCTTCACCACGCAGGACCAGCACACCGCCGCACCCCGCCGACGCCCCCGCCAGCAGCGCGCCAACGGCCTCCCGCTCGGCCCGACGCCCGTAGATCACCCGATGACTCTAGTCCCGACTTCAGTCGGTTCGACCGAAGCCGCGAGCCCCTCCGACCCGGCACGCTGACCCGAAACCGAGGGGGAACATCGATGACGACGACCGTGGCCTTCTGGCGCCGCCCGTGGATCGCACCACTGCTTTTCGTGACCGTGGCCTTCCTGGCCTTCTCAGTCCCGCGCTACCTCACCCTGGACCCGGCGCAGTCCAGGCTCTCGATCAGGGAGGACGCGCCGCTGCACTACCCGACGCTGGTGCTGCACATCGTCTTC
>DATMCA010000648.1:0-3628 GCA_035559015.1 Umezawaea sp.
CCGGCGGCTCGCTTGTTCGCGAACATCCAGACCACCGGCAAGGACGGCGGCCACGACCTGCACTACCGGACGTTGCAGGCCATGGGCGTCGATCTGGTAGGCCGGCTCGCCGGCGTCGACGGGCACCACGTACGGTTCGCCGATGACCTGGCCGAATCGGTCGCCTGGGGCGATGGCCGGTACGCCGACTTCGGCCGGCTGCTAGCGGTCCAGCTCGGCGGCCGCGCGCCGCACTGGCCCGGCCCGTCACCGTTCCGCGCCGACTCGCCTGTTGAGCTCGACCTGCGCGGGTTCGGCGCAGTGATCTTCACATCCGGCTTCCGCCCCGATTACGCCCGCTGGGTCCGGTTCCCGGCGTTCGACTCCATGGGGTTCCCGATCACCGACGACGGGGCCAGCACGGTGGTCCCAGGGCTCTACTTCTGCGGCGTCCACTTCCTGCGCACCCGCGGGTCGTCGCTGTTGTTCGGAGTGGGGGAGGACGCCGCGATCGTCGCCCACGCGGTCGCCCGGCATTCCCGCTGAACCCGGCCGGTCCGGCCGGGGTGACAGGATTTGAACCTGCGACCTCGTCGTCCCCAACCCTCCGCGACGGTTGCATTAAATAGTGATAGTCCTTGTCACACCGCTACAAGAACTGTGCAGCGTCCGAGGAGCAACGGTATGGCGGGAGAAACGAGCGAGATTTTCCTGCGGTTTCTTGCCGCACCCTTCGACATCACGTACGGAGGAACGGTTGACGGCGGCAAGCTACTGGAGTGGATCGATAAGGCCGGCTACGCCTGCGCGGTTGGCTGGAGTGCGCACTACTGCGTCACGGCGTATGTCGGAGATGTGCACTTTACCCGTCCGGTGGGAATCGGCGAACTGGTGGAGGTCTCAGCTCGCCTGGTCCACACTGGACGGTCCAGCATGCACATACTCGTCGTGGTCTCCTCAGCAGACCCGAAAGATGGCATCTTCACGGAGGCGACCCGATGCCTGACGATCTTCGTGGCCGTCGACGCCGCCCGCCGCCCGGTGCCGGTGCCCCGTTGGCAGCCGACGACGGATGAGGACAAGCACCTGCAGGAGGGTGCGATTCGACGGATCCAAGTCCGCGCCGAGATCGAGGCCGCGATGAAGCTACAGACCTACTCCGACGCCGGCACCGCACCCCAGACGACGCTGCGTTTCCTGGCCGCACCCACGGACGTCAATTGGGGTGGCAAGGTCCACGGTGGCACCGTCATGCGCTGGATCGACGAGGCCGCGTATGTGTGCTCGGTCGGCTGGAGTCGCACCGAATGCGTCGCGGTGTACGCCGGCGGCGTCCGGTTCTACCAGTCGCTGCAGATCGGGTCCATCGTGGAGTGTCGGGCACGGCTGCTTTACACCGGCCGCACTAGCCTGCACATCTCCGTCCACGTGCGATCCGGCGATCCCAAGACCGACAAGCTGGACCTGACCACACACTGTCTCATCGTGTTCGTCGGGCTCGATGAGTCCCGTCAGCCCAAACCTGTCCCGAGGTGGCAGCCGCGAAGCGACGAAGATCTCGCCCTGGAAAAGCACGCACGGGAGCTCATCGAGCTCCGGGGAAACGCCCCGCCATGGACGTGAGGGGTACCCTCACTCATTCATTTGTCGGCCGGATGCTGCGGCAATTGCGGTGCCGACCGGCAGACCGTCAGCGGAGCACCAAAGCATCCTTGGCCCTTAGATGGCTTCGAACGACGGATACTGCGCTTGCCACATCGCCTCTTGGACCTGTTGTACTGGGTTGTCCAGCTTTGACTGGGCCAGGCCTTCCTTCTCCGTCGCGTGCGCCACCGCGATGGCGACCGTGGCAGATACGGTGCGAAGGTTGGTCACTGGCGGCAGCAGACTCGCGCCCTGGGTGGTCGCGTCCGATAGGGCCGCCACTGCCTCCGCCGCAGCGGTGATCATGGACTCGGTGATTCTGGCCGCCCGGGCCACGGTCACACCGAGCCCGAGGCCGGGAAACACCAGCGCGTTGTTCGCCTGCGCGATGCGGTAGGTGACCCCGCCGTGCTCGACCGGATCGAACGGACTACCGGTCGCAACCAGCGCGCGCCCGTCGGTCCACCGGATCAGATCCGCTGGCACGGCCTCGGCCTTCGACGTCGGGTTGGACAGCGGCATGATGATTGGACGATCCACTGTGGATGCCATCTGCCGCACGATCGGCTCGCTGAAGGCACCGGCCTGAGTCGAGGTGCCAATCAGCATCGTCGGTTTTGCGTGCGCCACTACCTCGGCCAGATTCGGCGCACCGCCCGACGTCGACCATTCGGCAACCTCAGCGGTCGGCCACGCGTAGGGCCGCTGGAAGTCGAACTGGTGCTCGGTGCGGTCGTCGGTCAGCAACCCGCGCCGGCCCAACGCCCAGAAACGGCGGGTTGCGTCCTCCCGCGAGAGGCCTTGGCGGACCATTTCGTCGCGCATCAGATCGGCGATGCCGAGACCCGCCGTACCAGCGCCGTGAATGACCACGCGCTGGTCACGCATGCGGCTACCGGCCGCATTGACCGCGGCGAACGCCGCAGCCATCACCACCGCCGCCGTGCCTTGCATGTCGTCGTTGAATGTGCACACCTGATCGGCGTACTTGTTGAGAATTCGGCGGGCATTGCTCGCACCGAAGTCCTCCCAGTGCAGCATGGCGTGCGGGAACAGCTTGGTCGCGACGGTGACGTAGGCGTCGATCAGGTCGTCGTAGCGCTGGTCACGCACCCGCGCGTGTCGGTTGCCGATGTACATATCGTCGTTGAGTAGGGCCAGGTTGTCTGTGCCCATGTCCAAAACGACGGGGATCACCCGGCGGGGGTGCAAACCGGCCGCGGCGATGTACACCGCGAGCTTGCCGATCGAGATGTCGATGCCACCGACGCCCTGGTCACCGATGCCGAGGATGCCTTCGGAGTCGGTGGCCACCAGGAGATCGACCTCCTCCGCGCCCAGACCGTAGTTGCTCAGCGACTCCTCCACGCCCTCCGGGTGGTTGACGTCGAGGAACACTCCTCGTGGACGGCGGTATTCGTGGCTATAGCGTTGGATCGCCTCACCGACGGTGGGCGTGTACACGATCGGCAGCATCTCTTCGAGGTGCTCGGTCAGCAGCCGGTAGAACAGAACCTCGTTGCGGTCACGCATGTTGGCCAGAAAAACGTTCTTGGCCAGGTTGTCAGGCTGTCGTTGGTACTGCGCGTACACGCGCCGCAGCTGGCCATCCAATGTAGATACGCCGCTGGGCAGCAGGCCCTCCAACCCGAGCTCGCGGCGCTCCGCATGGCTGAACGCAGTGCCGCGATTCAGCATCGGGTTCGTCAACACCGAACGCCCCCGGGCACGGATCCGTACCGGATAGTCCTCGCCAGCCGGGCCGAGTTCGTACGCTGCGTCCGACATCGCTACTTCTTCTTCATTCGCGGTCTCCAAGACGTCCACATTGTCGGCCATAAGTCCTTACGGCTCCGACCGATCAAGCCCGTGGGGGTGTCGTGTCGGAGCCCTGCGGCCACCTCGGCGTCGCCCTGGTGTGGCTCCGAGCTACCAGCCCAGGCGGCTTCAGATGATGGGGGCGCCGACTGCTCGTGATCGTCGAGCATCGTAGTTTCGTCGAAGG
>DATMCA010000649.1:0-3180 GCA_035559015.1 Umezawaea sp.
GTCCACCAGGGTTGCCGCGTCGCCCGCCAGTCCTCCTGGGGTACCCAGGACCAGGCCGACGTGCACCCGGCCGTTCGGGGGAAGTCCGTGGTCGTCCAGGAGCCGGCGGAGCACGGCGAACTGCTCCGTCCGGGTGATCTCGTACTCGGGCGCCACGCCGCGGTCCCGCAGGGCCGTGTGGAGTCGGACGAGCGCGGCCCAGCCGTCGTCGGACCCGGCGCCGGCCAGCGGGCAGGAAGCGCTGTCGGGCAGGACGTCGAGCGGCTGTTCGCCGGTGACGTCCGCCAACTGGACCAGCAGCCCGGTCTGTTCGCGCAGCCCCGCCACCGCGGCGGCGAGGCTGGTCAGCCCGGTCGACGGGATCCGCACGACGCTCACGCCGACGCGCTCGCAGTTCGCCGCGGCCGCGACCAGGTCGGCGACCGACCCCGTCGCACGGGTGGCGACGGTGAGCAGCGTGCCGGGTGAGCCGGGGAGGGCCATGCGGAAATACTGGCACAGGTCCAGGCGTGGACGACGGGTGCGGCGGACCACTCGTCGACCGGACATCCGCCCGGCATCCCGGTACCGGTTCCGGGAAAACCGGCCCCGCACCGGGACCAGGCCGTCAGCGGCCCAGGTTCCGCGCCGCCTCCCGGCCGAGCGCGGGGGTGTCCGGCGGGATCGAGTCCGGGTCGATGGAGCCCTGCACGATCCGGTCGTCGACGCCGAGCAGCAGTTCCGCGTCCACCGGCACCGAACGTTTGACCAGGGCCAACGCCACCGTGCCGAGTTCGTGGTGCAGGGCGACGCTGCCGACCCGGCCGACCACGCGGTCACCGAGCAGCACCGGGTCGCCGGTCTCCGGCTGGACCTCGCGGGAGCCGTCCAGGTGCAGCAGCAGCATCCGCCTCGGCGGGCGGCCGACGTTGTGCACCTTCGACACGGTCTCCTGACCCCGGTAGCACCCCTTGTCCAGGTGCACGGCGGAGCCGATCCAGTTGACCTCGTGCGGGATGGTCTTCTCGTCGGTGTCGACGCCGAGCCTGGGCCGCAGCGACTCGACCCGCAGCGCCTCGAACGCCCACGTGCCCGCGGGCCGGGCGCCACCGTCGGTCAGCCGACCCCACCACGCCACCAGGTCGGCGCGCGGCACGACCAGGTCGACGGCGTCGTGGCCGGGCCACGTCATCCGCCGCGCGAACCCGCCGTCCGGCAGGGCGACGACCTCGTCCGGCTTGCCGGGCACCGGCACGTCCAGCTTGGTCAGCAGCGCGACCACGTCCGGCCCGACCAGGGACAGCACGGCCAGTTCCGCCGTCGCGTCGCGCGGTTCGACCTTCGACCAGAACCGCATCGAGTCGAGGTACTTCAGCAGCGGCTCGGTGGTGCGGGCCTCCATGTCGAGGTACACGGTGCCGTCGACGTTCGCGACGACCGCGTGGTGCTCGACCCGACCCTGGATGTCGAGAACCAGCGCCTCGGTGCCCCGGCCCTCGGCCAGCGCGGCGAAGTGCTGGCTGGTCAACGAGTGCAGCCAGGCCAGCCGGTCGTCACCGGGCACGGCGAGCACACCGCGGTGCGAGCGGTCGACCACGGCGACCGAGCGCGCCGCCGACCGCTGCTCGGCGAACGGGTCGCCGAAGTGCCACGGCACGCCCTGGTCGGGGGTGCCGTCGAACGGTGCGACGGCACCCGGTGCGGTGAGCAGCGGTGAATTCACTCGGTCTCCAGTTCCAGGCATTCCCGGCACGTGCCGGACAGCGCGAGGTGGCTCGCGTCAAGTTCGAACCCGTAAGCCCTGCCGAGTGTTCCGGCCAGTCCTTCGAGCAGGTCGCACGGGATCTCGTCCATCCGCCCGCAGCGGTGGCAGACCAGGTGCACGTGCTCGTGGTCGTCGGCGGAGTACGTCGGCGCGCCGTGCCCGAGGTGCGTGTGCCGGACGAGCCCCAGCTTGTCGAGCAGGTCGAGGGTCCGGTAGATCGTCGTGATGTTCACCGTCGACGCGGTCGCCTGGACCCTGGTGCAGATCTGCTCGGGTGTCGCGTGCTCCAGTTCGCGCACCGCGTCGAGCACGAGCTGTCGCTGCGGTGTCATGCGCATGCCGCGCTCGTGCAACGTCTTGCGCAACGCCTGCCTGCCGCTTGCGGTCTCCACCACACCGATGGTAGGCCGTGAGTAGTCTGCCCGTATGCGCGTGCTGGCTCTACTCGACGGAACCCTGGCCGACCCCGACGCCCCGCTGCTGCGGGTCGACGACCTCGGCTTGATGCGCGGCGACGGGATCTTCGAAACGGTCCTGGTCGTCGACGGCAAGCCACGGGAGCTCGATCCCCACCTCGACCGGCTGGCCCGGTCCGCGGCGATGCTGGAACTGCCCGAGCCCGACCGGGCGGCGTTCGAGCGGGCCACCTCCCTGGTGCTGGACAACTGGTCCGGCGGCTCGGAGATGGCGTTGAAGCTCGTCTACACCCGCGGGATCGAGGGCGGCGACGGCACGCCGACCGGGTTCGCGCTCGGGATGCCGATCGGTGCGAAGGTGCTGGCCCAGCGCGCGGCGGGCATCTCCGCCGTGACCCTGGACCGCGGCATCGAGCCGGGGCTGGCCGACCGCGCCCCGTGGCTGCTCCTCGGTGCCAAGACCCTGTCGTACGCGGTGAACATGGCGGCGCTGCGGGAAGCCGAGCGCCGCGGCGCGGACGAGGTCGTCTTCACCACCTCCAGCGGCAGCGTCCTCGAAGGCCCCACGTCGACCCTGCTCGCCGTCAACGGCCGCACCATCACCACGCCGCCCGCCACCCTCGGCATCCTCCCCGGCACCACGCAGGCCGCCCTCTTCCGCGCCGCGAAGCGCGAGGGCTGGACGGTCGTCGTCGAGCCGATCCCGGCCGTGGACCTGCACACCGCCGACGGCGTCTTCCTGGTGTCCAGCGTCCGCAAGATCACCCGCGTCCACACCCTCGACGGCAAGCCGCTGACCGACGCCTCGGCCCTCGCCGCGGAGCTGGCGGACCTGTACGAGTCGGAGTACTAGACCCGCTGCTCGATTCGGGGGACGTTCCCCGGAAGCCGCTCGGACCCCGCCGCCCGCCGTGGTAGTGCTTGACGTGATCGAGCACCAGTCGGCGTGGTGGGCGGGTTGTCTTCCGGTTTGCGCGTGGCGACCAGGGTGGTCACGGCCGTCGCGGCCGTGGTCGCCTA
>DATMCA010000650.1:0-3272 GCA_035559015.1 Umezawaea sp.
TGCCGGCCAACACGCGGTCCAGCGGTCTGCGGACCACACCGTTGGCGACGCGCACCGTGACGCCGTCGGCCCGGTAGGACAACGTCACGGCCACCTCGGCGCCGGGAGCGTGCTTGCGCGCGTTCGTCAGCGACTCCTGCACCACCCGGTAGGCCGTGCGCCCGACGGTCGGCGAGATCCGACCGGGATCTCCGTCCGCGGCGTAGGAGATCGTCTCGCCGACGGCACGAGCCTCGGCGACCAACGTCCGCGGATCGGGTACGGCGGGCTGCGCGGGAGCCGCGGCCGGTGCCTCCTCGGAGCCGCGGAGCACCCCGACCAGGTCGCGCAGCTCGGTCAACGCCTTGACGCCCGCCCGCCGGATGTCCTCGGACGCGGTGCGCGCGGCGGGATCGGTCGAGCCGGTGCCGAGCGCCCCGGCGTGCAGGACCATCAGGGTGAGCTGGTGGGTGACCACGTCGTGCATCTCCTCCGCGAGCCGGCGCCGTTCCTCGGCCCTGGCCCGTTCGGCGAGCAGCGACTGCTCGCGTTCGGCCCGCTCGGCGCGCTCCCGCAGGGAGGCGAGGAGGTCGCGGCGGGCGCGCAGGTACAGCACGGCCAACGCGGGCAGCACGGTGTTGACGACCCCGATCGGCGTGATCTCCCAACTCGGGTCCCAGGGCCGGGTGCCGAGCACGGCGAGCAGGCCGATCAGCACGAACGCGCGCCGACGATCGATCAGCCGGACCAGGTTCGTGGTGATCACCGGAACGGCGTACGGCAGCGCCGCGTGCGCGGCGGGGTGCACGGGCGTGAACAGGCCGGGTGCGAACTCCTCCGAGGCGAGCATGACCACCGCGACGGCCAGCGCCCAGAACGCGACCCCCACCGGGAAGCGCGCGAGGAGCAGCAGCGACAAGTCCACCGACAGCTGCAGCAGCAGGGCGGCGTGCGGGCCCGCCCAGCCGGTGGTCGAGGGGCTCAAGCCGTAGACGAGCAGGTCCAGACCGCCGAAGAGCACGGCCGCGGCCGACAGCCACAGCAGGTCCCACCGGGTCGCCCTCACCGCCCACGCTATCGCCGACCCACTCCGGTGACGGGCGCCGTGCAACTTTCGTGGACGCGGGTGTCCACCTTCTCGGCTTCCGGCGCAGCGACCCACCGCGGTCCACTCGGTGCCATGACGAACACGGAGCACTCCAGGCGCACGGTGGTGCGCGCGGCGGCGGTGGCCGGTGGGCTCACCCTGGCCGGGGTCGGCACGACAGCGCAGGCGCGGAGCAGGAAGGGCGGGACGACGACGTTCGTGATCGTCACCGGCGCGAGCGGCACGCCCGGCGGGATCGACGCGCTGTCGTTGCGCGGGCACCGCACCGTCGGGGTGGACCTGCCGGGGCACCGCGCCACCGACGCCCAGTTCGCCCTCGACTACCAGTGCCCGCAGGACCCGGCTTCCCTGGCCACCCGACCGTCCCCGATGGCGGGCATCGGCCTGGACGCCTATGCCGAAGCAGCCGTCCGGACGGTCCGCACGGTGGCCGAGTTCGGCCCGGTCGTCCTCTACGGAGGCAGCATGGGCGGCGCGACGCTGAACCGGGTCGGCAACGCCGTGCCGCACCTCATCGACCGGATCGTCTACGACACCGCGTTCTGCTGCGTGGACCTGGCCTGCCCGGAGGACTACCTGACCACCCCGGAGGGGTCGACCACCCTGGCGGGCACCCTCGCCGCCCTGGTCGTCGCCGACCCCGCCGTCATCGGCGCGGTGCGGGCCAACTACCGCACCGCCGACCCCGAAGCGCTGGCCGCGTTGAAGCGGGCGCTGATGGCCGACGCCGGTGACGCGGAGTTCCACACGGTGCTCGCCCACCTGCAACCCGACGAGTCGCTGACCGTGGGCCGGGAGGACTCCAGGGTCCGAGCCGAAACCTGGGGCCGCATCCCCCGCACCTACATCCGGCACACCGCGGACCGGATGATCCCCCTCGCGCTCCAGGACCGGATGATCACCGAGGCCGACCGCCTGACCCCGCACAACCGCTTCGACGTGCACACGGTGAACGCGGGCCACGCCGCGACCGCGGAGCAGTTCCGGCAGATCGTCGACGTCCTGGACCGCTTGCCCGAGTGCCACCGCTGACACGGCAGGGCCCGTGGACGTCGTGCCGTCGATCCTCGCCAACCCGGAACGCCGCGGTGGATCGACCAGTCGGTCTTCATCACGAGACGATAACGGCGTCAACGGGGATGAGGGACGCGTATTCGGTTGTACGTAGTCACCGGTAACGCCGCAGCAGGCGGTATCCGCGCGTACTACCTACTACGAGGTGCACGAACCATGGCGCGTTCCACAGGGCAGCACCGGTTCTCCCGGCGCACGAAGATCGCCGCCGGAGTGACCGGATTGGCGCTGACGGTCGGCTTGGCCGTCGTGATCACGAGCACGGGCGACCAAGGAGAGGCGAAGGCCGACGGGGCCGACAAGTCGCTCTTCGTCGACATCACCAAGGCCAAGGCCAACGTGAACACCCCGAAGCCGCAGAAGGGTGCGACGAAGGGGACGTTCACCGTCGACTGCGGCACCAACCAGAACGGTCACTTCAACCCGGACAACTTCATCGCCGCGCCCGGCGTCGCGAACGGTGCCCAGCACCTCCACGACTACGTGGGCAACCTGACCACCGACCGCAACTCCACCGACCAGAGCCTGCAAGCGGGTGGCACCACCTGCAAGAACGGTGACAAGTCGGCCTACTTCTGGCCGGTCATCCGGATCGACAAGGGCGAGGAGGAGGCCGGGGGAGGCGCCGCGGCCATCGAGTGCCCCGACGTCAAGTCGCAGGTGAAGAACGTCCCCGAGCAGGCGAAGGCCGAGGTCGACCGGAACCTCGCCCTGCTGGACACGCAGAAGGCGGAAGCCGAGAAGCGGCTGGCCGACACCGCGCAGGCCCAGGCCGGCGACAAGGGTTTCGTCGACAACGCGATCCTCGCACCGTTGAAGGACAAGCGGCTCGCGACCATCGACCGCATCGCCACCGCGATCGGGCGGCAGGGCCAGAAGCCGCAGGGCCTGGAGAAGCTGGCGCCCTGCAAGCTCGGTGCGGGTGCGGGTGCGGGCAACGGCACGGGTACCGGCAAGGACGAGGTACTGGAGGGCAACGACGGCGAGGTCATCGAGCCGAAGGTCGCCGACCTCACCTTCCGCGGCAGCCCCGTGGGCCAGGTCGTCGCGATGCCGAAGTTCCTCAAGATCCTCTACGGCGACGCCAAGCGCTCCATCAACGGCGACAAGA
>DATMCA010000651.1:0-6870 GCA_035559015.1 Umezawaea sp.
GACCTCAGCGACCCCGCACAGGGTAACCACGCCGTCCAACTGGTCTTGACCGACGTCCTCGCGGCGACGAGGGACTCGGCCGACCTGCGCGTGGTCCGCGAAGACCCGATCACCACGATCGCCGACAACTACACCAACCTCGGCTACCCGCCGGACGCCATCACCAGGGACGCCAGGTACACCCGCTACCTGGACGACGAACGGGTGCTCCGCAGCCACGCCAGCGCCATGATCCCCCTGTCGCTCAGGAGGCTGGCGGCCGAGGGCGACACCTGGGACGACGTCCTGCTGGCCTGCGTGGGCGCGGTCTACCGCCGGGACGCGGTGGACCGAATCCACACCGGCACCCCGCACCAGCTCGACCTGTGGCGGATCAGCCGCACACCACGGGACCTGGACGACCTCGTGGTGAACGCCATCAGGGGCGCGCTGCCCGACGCCACGCTGCGGATGATCCCGGCCACCCACCCGTACACCGAGAACGGCAGCCAGGTGGACGTCCTCGTGGACGGCCGCTGGCTGGAGGTGGCCGAGTGCGGCCTTGCCGCCAGGCACGTGCTCGACCGGGCGGGCTTGCCGACAACGGTGTCCGGCATCGCCCTGGGCCTCGGCCTGGACCGACTTCTGATGCTCCGCAAGGGGATCACCGACATCAGGCTGCTCTCGGCGAAGGACCCGAGGATCGCGGAGCAGATGCTCGACCTGACCCCGTACCGCCCGGTCTCCAAACACCCGCCGGTGTCACGAGACCTGTCCATCGCGGTGGACGGGCAGGCGGACGACGAAATCCTGGGCGACCTCGTGCGCACCGCGATAGGCGACCTCGCCGAAGAGATCGTGGTCCTGTCGGAAACCCCGGTGGAGGACCTGCCGGAAGCGGCGGTGACCAGGCTCGGCGCACGACCGGGGCAGAAGAACGTCCTGCTCAGGATCGTGCTGCGCGACCTGAGCCGCACCCTGACGGACGTCGAGGCCAACCAGGCGCGGGACACCGTCTACGCGGCGCTGCACCAGGGCGTGCGCTAGAGGGTCCGGTGCCGCCCGAGCCGGGCGGCACCGGACTCACCCACCGGCCTTGGCCGTGCCCCGGATCTCGTTGAGGTAGTTGTAGATCGTGTACCGGGTCACGTCCAGCGCGCCCGCCAGGTGGTCGACGGAATCCTTGATCAGGAAGTACCCGGCGTCGTCCAGCACCCGCACCACGGTCGACTTGTGCACCTTCTTCATCAGCGCCACCGGAACGTCCACGTCCGCCACGGCCCGCTCGACCAGCAGCCGCTGCAACGTGTCCACGTCCCCCGGGAACGCCTCGACCACCCGCTCGACCCGCCCGGCCACGGCCTGGTCGCTGTTCACGCACAGGCACCCGACCGCCACGCCGCCCGCGTCGCGCAGGAACACCGTCGACGACCGGATGACCCGCCCGTCGGGCGCGTACGTCTCGTAGTTGGTCAGGTCGTGCGTGGTACCCCGCCGAACCAGCCCGAGCAGCAGGTCCGTCATCGGGCCGCCCACCTCGCGCCCGGTCAGGTCCCCGGCGATCGCCACGATCGAGTTCGGCAGCGCCCCGAGGTCGTGCAGCACGACCTCCGTCCCGGCGCCCAGGGCGGCGGCGAGGCTGTTGACGGTGGGAACCAGCGCGGCCAGCACGTCGGCCCCGCCGGACACCTGCTCGATCGCGTGCCGCGCCGGAGCCACCGGACGGCGGACCCCCCGCAGCGCCGCAGCGAACCGGGCGATCGTCTCCGGCGTGGTGGACGCGTGCGGGGTGACGCGCACGTGCTCGGGCCGCACGGTCGCGGTGACCCCGGCGTCGACGAGCGCCGCACCGACGACGGACGCGGGGTGGTCCGGCAGCGTGAACGCCAGGATGCCCGCCCGCCGCTCGCGCGCGGACACGACGTCCCCGCCGACCGACTCGACGGCCTCGGTCACCTCGTCCAGCCGACCGGCGATCCGGGCACCGATCTCCGCCACGCCACCGAGTTCCACCAGTTCCAACGCCTGCGCCAGGGCACCGGCCGCGACCGGGCTCAGGTTCGTGATCGACCAGCCGGCCGCCCCCTCGGCCACCGGGTGCACGTCGTCGTCGAACAACCCGGCGTCCAGCGCCCCGGTCCACCCGGACATCATCGGGTCCAACCGCTCCAGCGCCCGGTCCGACAGCACCATGAACCCGGTGGACCACCCGGCCCGCAACCACTTCTGCCCGCCGACGACGAGCACGTCCGCGACCTCCCAGGGCTCGTCGACGACCCCGAAGCCCTGGATTCCGTCCACGACCAGCAACCGGTCCCCGACCACCTCGCGGAGTGCGGCGAGGTCGGCCCGGTACCCGGTCCGGAAGTCGACGGCGGAAACCGACACCGCCGTGGTCTCCGGCGTCAACGCCGAGCGCACGGCGTCCGGCGTGACCCACCCGCGCTCGGGCCTCATCCACCGCACGTCGGCGCGACCCGCCCGCTGCCACGGGTAGGTGTTCGACGGGAACTCGGCGGCCGACACCACGACCTGCCCGGTCACCCCGAGCGCGACCTGGAACAGCCCGGTGGACGTGTTGGGCAGCAGCGTCACGTGGTCGGTGTCGTTGCGGCACAACCGGGCCGCGGCCGCCTTGGCCCGCAACTCCTGCCGCATCAGGTCGTCCACAGTGGACGGGCCGGCCGAGGCGGACGCCTCCAGCAGCCGCGTGGAGGTGTCGACCACGGCGTGCGAGGGCGGCCCGAACCGCCCGAAGTCCAGGTACCCCTCCGGCTCGTGGAACTGGACCAGGTAGGAGGCGGGGAGCCGATTAGTCACCTAGAGCACCTTTGCGAGGAACTGCCGCGTGCGTTGATGTTGCGGATTGTCCAACACCTCCCGAGCCGTTCCGGACTCGACGATCGCCCCGTCCACCATGAAGGCCACGTGGTCCGCGACCTCGCGGGCGAACCCGACCTCGTGCGTCACCACGATCATCGTCATCCCGTCGCGGGCCAGCGCCACCATCACGTCCAGCACCTCCCCCACCAGCTCGGGGTCCAGCGCCGACGTCGGCTCGTCGAACAGCATGACCTTCGGCTTCATCGCCAGCGCGCGGGCGATGGCGACCCGCTGCTGCTGCCCGCCGGACAGCTCCCGCGGGTACGCGCCGCCGCGGTCGCCGAGCCCGACGCGGGTCAGCAGCTCCAGCGCTTCCCGCTCGGCCTCCTTGCGCGGACGGCCCAGGACCTGGATCGGCCCCTCGGTCACGTTCTCCAGCGCCGTGCGGTGCGGGAACAGGTTGAACCGCTGGAACACCATCCCGATGTCCCGGCGCTGCGTCGCCACCTCGCGCTCCGGCAGCTCGTGCAGCTTCCCGCCCTTGAGCACGAAGCCCACGGGGTGGTCCGCGACCCAGATCCGACCGGCGTCGATCGTCTCCAGGTGGTTCACGCACCGCAGGAACGTGCTCTTCCCGGCCCCGGAGGGCCCGAGGAGGCACACGACCTGCCCCTCGTCGACGGTCAGGTCGACGCCCTTGAGGACCTCCGTCGACCCGTACGACTTCCGCACCCCGTGCGCGCGAACGAGAGTCATCGGACACCCTTCCCGTAGGCGCGTTCCAGGTAGTACTGCCCGACGTTGGCCACGCTGACCACGATCAGGTACCACAGGGCGGCGGCGATCAGCGTCTCCATGATCTCCAGGTTGCCCGACGAGATCCGGTTGGCCGCGTGGATCAGCTCCAGGAACCCGATCACCGACGCCATCGACGTGCCTTTGAGCATGTTGATGAAGTTGTTCCCGGTCGGCGGGATGATCACCCGCATCGCCTGCGGCAGCACGACCCGCCGGAACGTCTTCCCCGGCGTCATGCCGATGGCCTTCGCGGCCTCGATCTGGCCGGGGTCGACGCTGTTCAGCCCCGCTCGGACGATCTCCGCCATGTATGCGCTCTCGTTGAGCCCGAGCCCCAGCAGGGCCGCCACGAACGCCGTGATCAGGATGTTCGTCGGCTCGTGGAGCAGGAACGCGTCGGTGAACGGCACCGGGATGGAGATGAACTTGAACACCAGCGCGAGGTTGAACCAGAGCAGGATCTGGAGCAGCACCGGGAGCCCGCGGAACAGCCAGATGTAGCCCCAGGCGAACCAGCGGGCCACCGGGTTGGGCGACCGGCGGAGCAGCGCGAGCACCACTCCCAGCACGATCGCCCCGGCCTGGGCGCACCCCGCGAGGACCACGGTGTTCACCAGACCGCTGATCATGATCTCGTGGGTGAAGAAGCCCGGCACGTCCTCGTAGAGGATCTGCGCGTCGGCCAGCGCCAACCCGAGCGCCGCGAGCAGCCCCAGGATCAGCGCGCCGACGACCCAGCGGCCCCAGTGCCGGATCGGGACGACCTGGAGGTCCTCACTTGCCATTGACGGTCACCTTCGTGATCGCGCCCTGGGCGACGTCCCACTCGGCCAGGATCTTGCCGTAGGTGCCGTCGTCCACCAGCGCTTGGAGCGCGGCCTGGACCGACTTGGTCAGCGCGGGGTTCGACTTGTTCACGCCGATGCCGTATGGGCCGCCGTTGATGGGGTCGGCCTTGACGACCTCGAAGTACTCGCCCTTGCCCGCGGTCTGCGCCACGTACACGGCGGTCGGCAGGTCGTTCAGGATCGCGGCGACGCGACCGGTGCGCAGCTGGTTCTGGTTCTGCGTGTCGCTGTCGGTCGAGGTCACGGTCACCTCGCCCTTGCCCGCGGCGACGCACTTCGTGCTCTGCTCCTTGGCGTAGGCCTCCTGGCTGGTGCCGAGGTTGACCGCCACGCCCTTGCCGCACAGGTCGTCGGGCCCCTTGACCGAGCTGGGGTTGCCCTTCTGGACCATGATCGTGATGCCCGAGGTGAAGTAGTCGACGAAGTCGATCGCGTTCTGGCGCTCGGCGGTGTCGTTCATGGCGGCCATCGTGAGGTCGATCCGGCCGGACTGGAGGCTGGTGATCAGCGAGCTGAACGCCATGTCGCTGTACTCGACCTTGAGCCCCAGCTTCGCGGCGATGGCCTTGGCGAGGTCGACCTCGGAG
This sequence comes from Umezawaea sp., assembly GCA_035559015.1. Classification (GTDB taxonomy): domain Bacteria; phylum Actinomycetota; class Actinomycetes; order Mycobacteriales; family Pseudonocardiaceae; genus Umezawaea. Next base: position 5,036 of record DATMCA010000651.1, read on the forward strand.
CCCTTCGCCGTCTTGCCGTCCTCCGCGTAGAAGTTGTTCGGCGGGTTCTGGATGTTCGAGCCGACCTTCACCACGCCGGCGGACGCGATCGCGGGCGGCAGACCGGCGGCGAGCGCGTCGTCCTTCTTCACCGACGAGACGATCGACTCGGTGGACGGCTGCGGCCCTCCGGACGCGGCCGGTGCGGCCCCGTCGTCGTTTCCGCAGGCCACCAGGGTGGACAGGACTAGGGCGGTAACGGCAAGCCTTCGGATCAGCACGGCGCCTCCAGGTGTGGTGGCGAAAAGCTACAACTCGTTGTTGAAGATGTCCACAGTGAGTTGAAGTGAACCGGGGAATCACGGGGGTCGTTCGTTCGTTGAACGACTCGCAAGGACTGCTGTCGAGCTAGGAGGACGCATGGCCACGGTGGAGCTGACCACGAAGAACTTCGACGAGGTCGTCGGCGGTTCGGACATGGTCCTGGTCGACTTCTGGGCCTCGTGGTGCGGTCCGTGCCGCCAGTTCGGCCCGGTGTACGACAAGTCGTCCGAGAAGCACGGCGACATCGTCTTCGGCAAGGTCGACACGGAGGCCCAGCAGGAGCTGGCCGCGACGTTCCAGGTCCGGTCCATCCCCACGCTGATGATCGTCCGCGACGGGATCGTGCTCTACGCGCAGCCGGGCGCACTGCCCGAGTCGGCGCTGGAGGACCTGATCGACCAGGCCCGCAAGGTCGACATGGACGAGGTGCGCAAGGAGGCCGAGGCCCAGCAGGCCCCGGCGGAATGACCGACGCGGCGGCCGGGGACTACTCCCGGTCGCCGTCCATCGCCCTGGTGTCGCGGGGCGGGGCCACCGGGTCGTGCTCCGGTGACTGCCCCGCCTCGATCCGCCGACCGCGTTCCAGCTCGGCGTCGAGCTCGGCACCCAGCAGCAGGGCCAGGTTCGAGATCCACAGCCACACCAGGAAGACGATCACCCCCGCCAACGCGCCGTAGGTCTTGCCGTACGAGCCGAAGTTGGCCACGTAGAAGGCGAAGCCCAGCGACGCGGCGATCCAGACCACGACGGTGAGCAGACCGCCGGGCGTGATCCACAGGAAGCTCGGCTGGCGCACGTTCGGCGACGCCCAGAACAGCATGCCGATCGCGAGGCTCGCGAGCAGCAGGAGCACCGGCCACTTCGCGATGCCCCAGACCGTCACGGCGGTCGGACCGAGGCCGATGAGGCCCCCCACCCGCTCCGCCACGCCACCGCTCACGCCGATGCCCGCGGCGGTGATCACCAACAGCACCACCACTCCCAACGTGAGCCCGAGGCGCAGCGGGATCGCCTTCCAGAACGGGCGCCCCTCCTCGACGTCGTAGATCGAGTTCGACGCGCGCATGAACGCGCCGACGTAGCCGGAGGCCGACCAGAGCGCCGCGAGCAGGCCGACGACCGCCAGCGGTCCGGCGAACGACCTGGTCTTCTGCAGCTCCTCGATGCCGCCGACGACGATGTCCCTAGCCTGCCCCGGTCCCAGCGCGTTCACACTGTCCACAAGGGACTGGGTCGCGGACGGGCCGAGCAGGCCGAGGACCGCGGTGAGCAGCAGCAGACCGGGGAACAGCGACAGCACGCCGTAGTAGGTGAGCGCGGCGGCCCAGTCGGTGAGGTTGTCGCTGTTGAACTCCTTGACCGTCCTCTTGAGCACCTCCCACCACGAGCGCCTGGGGAGATCCGTTGGGGCGGAAGGCATCCGGTCGACTTCTCCGGTGGTGTCGGTCATGGCGCGGGGGTAACCACCGACCGGGTTCACCACACCGGGTGGTTGACGTCGGGGAATAGGGGGTAGTCACCCCTCAGAGAGG
>DATMCA010000652.1:0-5969 GCA_035559015.1 Umezawaea sp.
TCGAACTGCTGGGTTCGAAGGTGCTGCCCGCCGTGCGCGCCGCACTCGGCTGAGGCACGGTGGAGGGCATGGGAATGGACTACCTGCGGTTGGGCGGCTCCGGTCTGGAGATCTCCAGGATCGTGCTGGGCTGCATGAGCTTCGGCGACCCGACCAGGGGCACGCACTCGTGGTCGATGGGCATCGACGAGGCCCGGCCATTCGTCCGCCAGGCCTTGGAGGCGGGCATCACGACGTTCGACACGGCCAACTCGTACTCGCTCGGCTCCAGCGAGGAGATCGTCGGCGAACTGCTGGGCGAGCTGGCCGACCGCTCCGACGTCGTGGTGGCCACGAAGGTCTACGGCCACGTGGCCGACGGCCCGAACGGCTCCGGCCTGTCCCGCGGGGCGATCATGACCCAGGTGGACAACAGCCTGCGCAGGCTGGGCACGGACTACATCGACCTGTACCAGATCCACCGCTACGACCCGAAGACGCCGATCACCGAGACCATGGAGGCCCTGCACGACCTCGTGCGCGCGGGCAAGGTCCGCTACCTGGGCGCGTCCTCGATGTGGACGTGGCAGTTCGCGCAGATGCAGCACGTGGCGGACCTCAACGGCTGGACCAGGTTCGTCGCCATGCAGGACCAGTACAACCTGATCATGCGCGAGGAGGAGCGCGAGATGCACCCGTACTGCCTGGACGAGGGCGTGGGCGTGCTCCCGTGGAGCCCGCTGGCGCGGGGCAGGCTCACCAGGGACTGGGACGCCACCACGAACCGCAGCGAGACCGACGCGTTCGGCCAGAAGCTGTACCGGCAGACCGAGGACACCGATCGCAAGGTCGTCGACGCCGTCGCGACCGTCGCCGCGGAACGCGGCGTCACCCGCGCTCAGGTCGCCCTGGCGTGGATGCTCCACAAGCCCGCGGTGACCGCCCCGATCATCGGCGTGACCAAGGACCACCACCTGACCGACGCGGTCGCCGCCGTCGACCTGGCGCTCTCCGCCGACGAGATCACCCGCCTGGAGGAGCACTACGTGCCGCACGCCGCCGAGGCGTTCTGACCGTCCGAAGAGGACTGGCGTCGGACCTCCCCGGCGCTAGTCCACCAAACCGGCGTCGTGCACCAGCAGGGCGATCTGCACCCGGTTGTTGAGGTCCAGCTTCGTCAGCACGCTGGACACGTGCGTCTTCACCGTGGGAACGCTGATGTGCAGCGCCCCGGCGATCTCCGCGTTGGACAGCCCGCGCCCGACCTCCAGCGCCACCCCGCGCTCGCGGGCGTTCAACTTCGCCAACCGCAGCCCGGCGGCCGCCTTCCGGTCGTCCTGGCCGTTCTCCGCCACCCGCGCCATGAGCCGCCGGGTCACGGCGGGGGACAGCACCGGCAGACCCCTGGCGACCTGCCGCACGGCGTCGACGATCTCCCACGGCGGCGTGTCCTTCAGCAGGAACCCGGCCGCCCCGGCCCGCAACGCCCGCAGCACGTGCTGGTCCGCGTCGAACGTGGTCAGCATGATCACCTCCGGCGCTCCGGGGCGGCTCCGCAGTGACCGGGTCGCGGCCAACCCGTCCAGCACCGGCATCCGGATGTCCATCAGCACGACGTCGGGGGAGTGCCGCGCCACCAGTGACGCCACCTTCGACCCGTCCTCGGCCTCGCCGACGACCCGGATGTCCGGCGCTCCGCCCAGCATCATCACCAACCCGGCCCGCACCAGCGGATCGTCGTCCACGATGAGCACCCCGACCACGCCCGGTTCCGTCACAGCGGCCACGGTATCCACGCCGAGACCCGCCAGCCACCCGCCCCGGTGGCGCCGTGCTCCAGGGTCCCGTGCGCCAACGCGACCCGCTCGGCCAACCCCAGCAGCCCCCGGCCCCCGGCGTTGGGGGCGGACACCGCGAGCGGCCTGCTGTTCACCACCTCGACGGTGAGCCCGTCGTCGGGGGAACCGGTCACGCGAACGTCCACTTCGGACCCGGCGGCGTGCTTCCGCACGTTCGTGAGGCTCTCCTGGACGATCCGGTACGCGGTCCGCCCGGCGGTGTCGGGCACGGCACCCTCCACATCGGACCGCAGCGACACCCGCATGTTCGCCCCGGCCGACTCCGCCACGAGCTGCTCCAGGTCCGCGAACGTCGGCTGCGGCAGTTCGCCGACCGGTGCCCGCAGCACGCCGATCACCTCCCGCAGGTCCTGCAACGCCCGGTGGGAGTTCTCCCGGATCACCTTCGCCGCCCGCGCGATGTCCTCGGTGGGCGCGTCCGGCCGGTACTCCAACGCCCCGGCGTGCACGCTCAACAGCGACAACCGGTGCCCCAGCACGTCGTGGATCTCCCGGGCGATGGCCTCCCGCACCTCGTGCTGCACCTGTTCGGCCCGCAGGTGCGCCTCGGTCTCCGCACGGGCCGCCCGGTCGTGCAGCGACTCGATCAGCTGCCGCCGGTGGTGGATGAACAACCCCCACCCGACCACCGCGCCCTGGACCACGATCCCGAACGCCAGCACCACCTGCCAGGCGATGTCGGGTTCCGGCCGGATCACCACGGCCACCAGAGACGACGGCACGCACACCGCGAACACGACCATCGTCGTGGCGGGCGACCGGTGGATCGCCACGGTGAACAGCGCGATCATCAGCGCCAACGCGGAAAGCTCGGAGAACGAGCCGAAGAACACCAGCAGCGCGGCGTAGTGCACCGGCCACCGCCGCCGCCACCACAGCCCGACGGACGAGACCACCCACGTGACGACGTCGAGCGGGAACAACCACTCCGGGTCGGGCATCCGGTAGCCGCCCAGGCGGTCCAGCGCGATCACCAGCCCGAACAGCACCGAGAGCGTGAACAACGAGATGTCCACGGCCCAGTCCCGCGAGCTGCGCCGGTGCGCCGATCCACCCATGGCCCGAACGTACCCAGCCCGTCCGCGGATCGCGCCGGATCGATACCTAAGTCGGACTTTTCGACTACTTGGGGACGAGCAGCCCCGTTCCACCGGACGATGTCCGGCTCCCGGCCGCCTCCTACCGTCGAGCCATGCGCAAGCCGTCGAGGTGGTGGGCCTGCTCCTGGTCGCGGAGGGGATCAGCGGCGTGATCGACCACCTGTGGTACCAGCCGATCTTCGGCCTGGTGTTGAACTTCGTGAACCGGATCGTCATCCCGCGGCTCGACTTCCTCACCGGCTACGAGGTCCTCGCGAACCTCGCGGTGGCCGTGCTGGGCGGACTGGTGCTGCTCGGCTCGACCGCGTTGCCGGGCACCGACGACCGCGGGACCGACGACGGCGTTTCCTGACGGGAGCAGGCCGCCGCCAGTCAGACCGGGGCGAACGCCCCCTGGGCGATGTCCGCGCCGACGCGGCGCCACCAGTCGGCCTGCCGCTCGGTGTCGACGCCGTCCACGATCACCGTGGTGCCCGTGCGGTGCACGACGGACAGGATCTCCCGCAGCGCCAACGTGACCAGCGAGTCCTCCCGGTCGCACCGGGCCTGCCTGCGCACCATCCAGCGGGCGATCCGGACCGCCCGCACGGGCAGGTCCTCCAGGTGCGCGAGGTCGCCGGGAGCGGTGCTGAAGTCGAGGATCTCCGCCGCCACGCCCGCGCTCGCCAGCAGCCGCAGGTTCTCCGCCGCCTCGCCGTCGCCCTGCGACAGCGCCGCGGCGGGGATCCCGAGCCACAGCCGGTCCGCGGGCATGCCGGTGTCGTCCAGGACGGCCAGCACCCGGCTGAGCAGGTCGGGGTCGGACGACTGGTTCGGCGTGAGCCCGACGTGCAGCGGTCGGTCGGCGGCGAGCCCGGTGCGCCGCCGTTGCGCCTCACCGCAGGCGGACCCGAGCAGCCAGCTCCCCAGCGGCAGGATCAGCCCGGTCTCCTCGGCCAGTTCCGCGCACCGCTCGTGCGGCAACCGGCCGCGAACGGGGTGGTCCCACGTGAGCTGCGCGTCCAGCCCGACGACACCGCCGCCGTCCAACCGCACCAGCGGCCGGTGCACCACGTTCAGCTCGCCGTTCTCCCACGCGCCGGGCAGCGACACGGCGAGGCCGAACATCTCGCGGTCGCGGTCGTCCTGGTAGGGGTCGAACAGCGCCCACTGCGTGCGCCCGTTGCGCTTCGCCCTGGCCAGGGTCATCTCCGCGGCTTCGAGCAGCGCCGCCGCGTCCATCCCGGCGGGCGGCCGGTCCACCACGCCGATGCTCGCGGGGGACGCGATGGCGTGGCCGTCGACGTACGCGGGTTCGGACAGCTCCTCGTTGATCCTCCGCACGGTGGTCACCGCGTCCGGAGTGGTGGGGGAGTTCTCGACCAGCACGGCGAACTCGTCCGCTCCGAACCGGGAGACCATCGCGTCCTCGCCCTCGAACAGCGCCTCCAGCCGGTGCGCGACGCTGTCCAGCAGCAGGTCGCCGACCCGGCGGCCGAGGCCGTGCGTGATCAGCGAGAACGCGTCCAGGTCCAGGTGGTAGAGGGTGATCCCGGTCGACGGGGACGCGTGCCGCAGCACCCGCTCCAGGCTCGTGGTGAAGTACTGCCGGTTCGGCAGCCTGGTCAGCATGTCGTGCAGCGCCTGGTGGTTGAGCTGGCCGTGCAGCAGGTTCAGCTCGGTGCGGTCCTCGACCACCAGGACGAACCGGCTGTCGGGGCCGTCGAGCAGCGGCGCGGTCACCGTGATCGTCGCCCACGCGCTGTCGCCGTCCTTGCGCAGCAGCCGCTGCTCGCTCTGCACCCGGACCGCGGCGCCGCTGAGCAGTTCGGCGTAGCCCGCGCGGAGCAGTTCCTCCTCGTTCTGGCGGACCAGGTCGAACACCGTGAGCCCGGCCATCTCGGCCTGCCGGTAGCCGAGGATCTCGCCGAGGACCTCGTTGGTGCGCAGGAAGACGCCGTCCCGGTCGGTCAGCACGACCCCGTTCGTCGTGCTCGCGACCACGTCGTCGAACTCGGCCTCCACCACCCGAGCCCGGTGCCGCGACTCGATGAGCGACTTGAGCAGCGCGTGGCTCATGCTCTCCTGCTGCTCCATGGTGGAGATCCGCAGCGCCTCGGTGTACCCGGAGGCGAGTGAGCCCAGCACCAGCACCACGCGCTCGGCGCACCGGCCGGGCGCGGGTAACTCCGGCAGCGCGAGCAGACCCCGGCCGAGCACCTCCATGGTCACCTGGAGGCTGTCCGACCCCGTGCAGCCCCACCGGACCAGGGTGGCGCCGTGGACCTGCACGTGCTCCGCGGTGAACCGCTCGGCCAGCACCGCGTCGACCAGCCGGTCCACGAGGTTCTCCAGCAGGATCGTGAACCGGGTGAACTCCAGCGGGACGTAGGCGGTCCCGCCGAGCGAATCCGCCCATTCGCGAACCAGTTCCGCTCGCTGGTCCGATCGGGTGGCGGAGAGGGGCACGGTCAACGCGGGTGAAGGCCTCGGCGCCGTCATGCGGACGTGCCGAAACGATCGTCGTGGCAGTACATAGTCGGCGAAAGGAAAACTGATTCCACAGTGCACCTCGGTGTTCATCCCCGTGCCGAGCAAAAGGTACCCGTGCGCATGGCGCCTGGCCAATAGCGTTGTGGTCGGATTTCTGGTTAACCACTTTTTACGGTCAGGCGGATGCGCACTTCGTGACATAACCGCAGGTCGCGCCTCTCGGTGGGCTTCCAACCGGGAGGCGCGCCTTCGCGTGCACGATTCGCGGAATCAATGTCGCACCAGGGACAACACCGTTTTGGAACGGCTCTTCTTCGCGAGTGCTCGAACTGGCGGCCGAGCGTGCGGCGAAAACTGGGAAAACAGGCACCGCAGAACATCCCCCCGGAATTCCTCGTGACAGCGAAGCGTGCATGTTACAACCGCTCCGACCGCCAATCCGGGCGGGTGCCGCACCGCCTTTCCACCGTTGACGGGACGGGTGCCGATCCGTCGTTCGTCCGGTCCCGTCCGGCCGTGTCAGAGCGCTTCGCCGGTCTCCAGCAGCGACTTCAGGCTC
>DATMCA010000653.1:0-14491 GCA_035559015.1 Umezawaea sp.
TGATCGCCGGTCCGACGCCCACCGCGAGGTCCGCCCCGGCCACCAGGTCCCGTTCGACCTCGTGGTTCCTGATGCCCTCGGCCAGTTCGTGCGCGGCGCCGGGGTCTTCGGCCTTCACCCGGCCCAGCGCCTCGGGCACCATGTGGACGAAGTGGATCAGCTTCGCGTCCGGGTACTTGGCGTCGCGGGTCGCCCTGGCGTCCGGGCCGGAGAAGCGGGTGTGCCCGATCACGAAGTCGACCTTCGTCGGCATGTGCTCGGGATCGTCCTTGGCCCCGAGGAGGGTGCGGGGCTTCGCGCCCTCCGGGATGTCCCCCGGCCCGATGATCCTCAGGTTGGGGCGCTGGAGGTCCGCGTAGGGCGCCGGGTCCTCGCCGATGCGCACGACCACGTTCTGCCCGGCGTCGGCCAGCGCCTCGGCGAGCGACCTGTTGAAGACCGCGACGCCGCCCTTCGCGGCGCTGTACTCGGTGCTGAGCAACAGGAAGGTCTGGACGGCCTCGTTGGTGTCCCGCTCGTCCTGCGCGTCCGCGAGGTCGGCCGCCCTGTCGCGCTTCGCCGCGGGGGGTCGGTTCTCCCGGATGTCGGTCAGCTCGCGGGTGAGCGCGAGTTCGAGCTGCCGGGGGTCGGTGCCCGCCGACACCTCGACCGTGAACCGGCGCACGCCGTCGACCGGCTCGCCCGGTGTGCGCCGGGCCGCCGGTGTCACGCCGTCGGTCTCGCCCATCCCCCGGACGACCGAGATCTCCACCCGGACCGGTTTGCCGTCCCGGTCGGTGACCGTCACCGCGACCGGGTCGGTCCCGCGGTCGACGTGCCCGGTGAACGGCTGCTCGCTCGCGTCCCCGATGAGGCGTCCGACCGCGCCGCTGATCTCCTGGCCCAACCGGGACTCGTTCACCGGGTCCTGGGGGAGCACGTCGCCATGGGGCCGGGGGTCCGCGGCGGTCGTGCCCACGTGCGGCGGCTCGCCGGTCGAGGTGTCCGGGGTGAGCGGCCGGACCGGGGCGTCGACGTCCGGCGCCGCCACCCCGGTGGCCAGGTCGTTCAGGGACGGCGGGCGGTCCGGGTCGGCCGAACTCCGGCCGTGCGGCGTCGGTTCCGGCTGGTCGTGGGGCGCGGGCTGGTGGTGGTCGTGCGGCTGGGTGGTGTGCCGGACCGGCTTCTCCAGCGGCCCGGCGGCGCTCTCCTCTACCGCCGCCCGCAGGCCCGCCTTGCCCATCTCCTCCAGGGCGTCGCCGGCATCGCCCTTGAACCTGCCCGTCGCCGCCCCGACGCCCAGGTCCACACCGCCGCCGGTCGCGCCGCCGAGGAACGACGACGTGCCGCGCAGCGCCGACCGCGCGGCCAGCGAGCCGTTCAGCGCGTCGCCGAGCGTCGGACGAACGCCGTCCACCGCGCGGCCGACCGGCAGCGACTCGAAGGCCTGCGAGGTCACGGTGCTGACCGCGCCGGAGAGCGCGCCGGTGAGCGTGGCCTCCAACAGGGCCACGAGACCGGGGCCGAGGCCCTTGCGCCAGGTGTTCTCGTCGAGCAGCGCGCCGCCCAGACCGCCCATGCCGCCGGTGGTGGCGCCGACGACCAGCAGGTCGCCGAGCGCGCTGCCGGTGATGCCGCCCATCGTGCGGCCGAGGTTCTGCGCCTGCCGCAGGGTGGTCATCCCGGCGGCCAGGCTCTGGGTGCCGCCGCGCGCCACGATGGACAGGTGTTGGCCGACGCCGGCGGTGAGGGCCTGCACGGCGGTCATGCCGAGGTCGACGGCGGCCTGTTCCCAGCCGTAGCGGCCACCGCTGACGGCGCTGTGCACGGCCATCGAGGTCAGGCCGGTCACCCCGGCGATGGCGGCGAGCAGCAGCGGACTGGCCGCGCCGCCGGTCACGACCGTGGCCACGGCGGCGGCGATCGCGCCGATGACCATGACCGCGGTGGTCAGGTAGTTGGCGTAGCTGTCGATCTGGGCGGCGTAGTTCTCGGCCGCCAGCTTGGAGACCCGCACGGCGGAGGCGAACTCGCGCGGGTCCTGGCCGGTGTACCTGCCGTCCTTGTCGAACAGGGTGCCGCCCGCGGCCATGGGCTTGCCCGCCGCGTCGGTCCAGACCGGGTTGCCCTTGTCGTCGACGTGCACGGTCGCGCCGCCCAGCGAGGCGGTGAGCCGGGACTGCGCGGAGGCCAGCGACTGGTCCGCGAGGCTGTCCCCGGCGAGCCAGGAGCCGAGCCAGCCGGTCTCGTCGCGCTGCTGCCGGGTGCGGAACGCGGCGACCTCGGCGGCTTCCCGGTCGTTGCGGGGCACGCCGAGCAGCGCCACCTCCATCCGCAGCCGGTCGTCGCCGGACAGCTCGGTGAACATGCCCTTGCCACCGAACGTGCCGAGGTCGTCGTCCAGCGCGGTGCCGGTGAGGGTCTTGTACTCCACGCGCATGGCGGCGATCTCGTCGCGGTCCATCCGCTCGACGAAGCGGAACATCAGCTCTTCGTCGGTGCCCGCGCCCTTGGAGGCGTACTGGACGGCGAGCGCGGCGGTCTTCGGCGTCGGGTACTGCTCGTGGGCCAGTCGGACGGCCAGGTCGCCCGCGTCCTTGTCGTCGCCGTAGGCGGTGCGGAGCTTGCCCTCCAGGTAGGTCTGCGCCGAGGCGGGTGTACCGGCCTGCTGTGCGCCGCCGTAGTCGGCGGCGTACTTCCGGAAGACCTGGTCGCGCTCCTGCTCCGCCGTCTCGCGTTCCCGCTGCGACACCTGTGCGCCCGGCTTGAGCCGGGGGTCGACCAGAGCAGAGTCCAGCTTGAGCATGTTCGGCCCACCGGGCCGCTGCGTCTCCACCCCGAGCCGGGCCGCCCGCGCGGCCACGGTGTTCTCGCCGCCGTGGATGAGCGCGACCGCGAGGTCCCGGTTCGCGCCGGTGATCTCCCGCCTCTCGACCTCCGAGGTGCCCTCGGGACCGGCGACGACCACCTCGATCGGCGCGAGCGCGTACTTCTCCACCGCGGCCGCTGCCTGCTGCGGCGTGATCGACGCCGCGCCGCGCTCGACCCCGCCGACGATGCCGGCGAGCTCGCGCTGCACCGCCACCCGGCGCTCGTCCGCGGTGGCACGGACACGGCCGCGCTCGGTCGGTGCCTTGCCGTACTGGGCGAGGGTGTCGTGGATGGCGTCGACGTTGCCGGACTTGCGGGCGTCGTCGATCTTGTCCTTCATCCGGAACGCGTCCGCGAGGTCCTGCTTGCCCTCCGCGAGCGCGTCGAACACCTTCAGGTCGGTGCCGCCGAGGCTGTCCCGCACTTCGGCGAGCGCCTCCGCGCCCTCCTTGCCGCCCTTGAGCCGGCTGAGTTCCTCCGGCTTGAGGTTGCGCATGATCTCCTCGATGCGCTCTTCCTCGTCGTTGTACCAGTGGGTGGAGGCCTCCAGTTCGGCCGCGGCACCCGCGACCTGGTCGCCTCGCAGGTAGGCGAGCGCGGACGTGAGGTCGGCGCCGCTCAGCTCGCCGTGCAGGGCCGCGTCGAGCGAGCCGTGGAAGTCGCGTTCCCACATCCAGCTCAGCGCGCGGCCCTGCGTCGGGGTCATCCCGCGCAACGCCTTCGACACGTTCGCCTCGTTGGTGCCGAGACCCGAGAACGCGCCCACCAGACCGGCCTGCCGCTGGTCCAGGTCCGTCGCCACGGCGTCGGCGGCGGGCTTGAGCAGGGCCGCCATCGGCGCGGCCGGGTTCAGGTACGGCGTGAAGGTCTCGCCGATGAAGTCCGCCCGCTCCTGGTCCGTCGCCGTCTTCCACTCGGTGAACGGCCCGGTCATCGCCTCCTTGGTCTGGCGGACCGCTTCGCCGAACACCCGTGCCAGCGGCGTGGCCCACGCGTCCGCGACCAGGCGGATGCCGCGCGCGGTGGCCGCGAAGGACGCGTCGTGCCCGCGCACGAAGTCGCCGAGCCCCTGCGCGCTGCCCGCGCCCGTCCGCCGCAGCGCGCTCGCCGCCTCCGCGCGGGTCCGGCCGGAGGCGCGGACCGCGGTCTGCTCGGCCTCGTCCACCGACTCGCCGGTCGCCGTGTCGGCCTTGACCACCAGGCGCTGCTGCGCGACGCCGAGCTGCTCCACCTTCGGCCCGGTCTCCTCGGCCGCCTTCTCGGCGGACTGGCGCAGGCTGTCGGGGGAGACGGCGGCCGCTCGCCTGAGCCCGTCGCGCACGGCGGTGACCACGCGTCCGAACGCGGACAGCCCGGTCGTCGCGGCCGTCCCCAGGCCGGTCAGCTCGGCGTCGGCCCGCGCGTGCGAGCCGTGCAGCAGCCCGCGGGCGTCGGTGACCAGCCGGGTCCGGGCCGCCCTGTGCCGCAGTTCGATCGCCTCGCGGGCGTCGGCGGTCATCCGGCGCAACGCCTCGTGGCCGCTCGCGGCCTGCCTGCCGAGCTCCCCGTAGGCGGTGCGGGTCGCCTTCCGGACCGCCGCCCGGCCCTTCGTGTCGATCTCCTCCTTGCGCGTGGTCAGCGCCTTGGCCAGTTCGCTCTCGCTGAACCGCGCGCGCACCACGGTGATCTGGCCGCGGTAGGCCTCCGACTGCGACGTCGACGCTTCGCCCAGTTTCGTCGCGGCGAACTCGACCGCGTTCGGCACGGCCGCCCGCCGGGCCTCGTTCTCGGCCTCCACGAGCGGCGTCGCCCCGCCGGTGAACGGCGAGGACACGCCGTAGGCCCGGACCGCCTGAACGGCCTGCCCGGCCGCGGTGGTGATCTCCACCGCGCTCTGTTCGAGCAGGTCGGTGTAGCTCGACGCCAGGTCGTCGACGATCGCGGTGATCTGGTCGCCCGCCGTGTCCGCGTTGGCCCGCACCCGGCGCAGCGCACCGGCGGACGCGGAGGCCACCAGCCCGCGACCGCGCCGCAGGGCGAGGTCGAGACCGACGACCCCCTGCTCGTGCGCGAGGTCGACCGTGCCCAGCGCCTGGAGGCGCAGCTCGTCCAGCTCGAACTCGGCCTCCGCGACGCGCGACCGGGTCCGGCCCTCCACCCGGTTGTGGCGGTCCAGCGCGGCCCGACCGATCCGCTCCAGCAGCGACCGCTGGGTGTCGTGGGCGCGCCGGGCCCGTTCGACGAGCCGCGCGTACGCCCGCTCGGCCGCGGTCACCGCCTCTCGATCGGCGCCTTCCGCGCGTTGGGGCGGCAACGTGGCCGGCGCGTCGAACCGGCGCGCGAACGACGGCGGCGACAACCGCCCCGGCTCGACCAGGCTCACGTCGTCGACCGGACGACCCCCACCTCCGCCCACGGCGGCGCCCTGGCCCGCACCCTTCTCGGGAGCCTCCTCGGTACCCCTCCGGGCCAGGCGCGGTCCGGGCGAGGCCTTCGCCGTCCCGGCGGGCTTCCCGACGGCTCCCGGTTTCCCGGCGGGCCGCCGCGGAGCCGAGGTTGGCGCACCCGCCCGAGCCGCGACGGCCTGGTTGCCGAAGAGGTCCTGGCCCGCCAACAGCATCTGCCCGGTGACCGGTCCGGCCCCCGGTGGGGATCCGGCCAGCGCCGCGGTCGTCGCCGCGTTGCCCGCCACCGCCCGCGCGCCCGCCGACGGTCCGGGTTCCACCGCCGACCCCGGCCCGCGCGGCTGCGCCCCGGCCCGCGTGCGTGGATCCCGGGCCGGGGACACCACCGGCGTCGCCTGCCGGGGCGCGCTGACCTTGAGGGGCACGGGCATGGCCGCCGCAGGATCGCACCCGTGACGTTGCCGCCCCGCCTTCGCGGCGTCACCGACGCGTCGTCGACCCGAACACCCGGTGTCCTCCCGACGACGACCGCGGAGCGGATCTGGTTCGACTGGGCCCGGCAGGGGTATACCGGTGGGAGCAGGGTCGGCTCTCCCGACCGGTGCCCGATTGCCCCAGACCCCGGCAGCGGTTTCGTTCCCGCTCGTGCCGGAGGTATTCCGTGTCCACTGCCGAAACCCGAACCGTCGACCCCGGTCGAAGTCCGACACCCGTGTTGGAGGGCGAGAAGTCCTCCACCCAGTTGTTCCTGGTGAAGGTGTTCGTCGTCGTCCCGCTGCTCGCCGTCGCCTGCGCGGTGCCCTTCGCCTGGGGGTGGGGGCTCGGCTGGCTCGACATCGCCCTGGCCGCGTTCTTCTACACGCTGACCTGCCTCGGCATCACCGTCGGGTTCCACCGCTACTTCACCCACGGCGCGTTCACCGCCGGCCGCGGCCTGCGCGTGGCGCTCGCCGTGGTCGGCAGCATGGCCCTGGAGGGGCCCGTCATCGAGTGGGTCGCCGACCACCGGCGCCACCACGCCTTCGCCGACCGCGAGGGCGACCCGCACTCGCCGTGGCGCTACGGGACGTCGACCGCGGCCCTGGCCAAGGGCTTCTGGCACGCGCACCTGGGGTGGATGCTCAGCGGCGAGCAGACCAACATCGCCCGCTTCGCCCCGGACCTGGTGGCGGACAAGGACATCCGCCGCGTCGACCGGCTGTTCCCGGCGCTGACCGCGGTCACGCTGCTCGCCCCCGCGGTGGCGGGCGGACTCATCAGCTGGAGCTGGTGGGGCGCGGTCACCGCGTTCTTCTGGGCCAGCCTGGTCCGGGTCGCGGTGCTGCACCACGTCACCTGGTCGGTCAACTCGATCTGCCACATGATCGGCGCCCGACCCTTCGCCGCGCGGGACCGGTCGGCCAACTTCTGGCCGCTCGCGATCGCGTCGATGGGGGAGTCCTGGCACAACTCCCACCACGCCGACCCGACGTGCGCGCGGCACGGTGTCCGACGTGGACAGATCGACGTCTCCGCCCGCGTCATCTGGGCGTTCGAGAAGCTCGGCTGGGCGACCAAGGTCCGCTGGCCGAAACCCGAACGCTTCGCACGTCTCCTCAAGGCCTGACGTGCCTCTACCGGCCGGGCTCCTGTGCGACCGGCGTACTAGGCTGGTCGCACAGGGTCCAGCGCGGAAGGTGTCGTGGTGCAGAACCGACGCGCGCGCCTCCGGGACCTGCTGATCGCCGACCGGGCCGGTTCCACCACGTCCACCGTCGCGCTGGTCTGCGCCCGCAGCGTGGTGGAGCTGTCGGTCACCGGGGCCGGGGCCACCGTGCTCAGCGGACCGGGGGACCCCCCGACCCTGACCGGGTCACCGAACCGCGGCCTGGTGCACGCGACGGACCAGGTCAGCGCGCGCCTCGAAGACCTCCAGCTCACCGTGGGGGAAGGGCCCTGCCTGGACACGTTCGTGTCCGGCGGACCGGTGCTGGTGGCCGACCTGGCCGCCGACGGGACCCGGTGGCCCGCGTTCACCTCCGGCGCCCTCGCGCTCGGCGCCGCGGCGGTGTTCTCGTTCCCGCTCCAGATCGGCGTGGTGCGCCTGGGGTCGCTGGACCTCTACCGCGACACGCCCGGTCCGCTCACCCGCACCGAGGTGACCGACGCCCTCATCCTCACCGACATGGCCACCCAGGGCATCGCCGACGAACTCGACGGGCACGGCCAGGCGGACCTCAGCTGGCTGCTCGACCCCCACGTGGAGGTCCACCAGGCGGCGGGCATGGTCCAGGTGCAGCTCGGGGTGAGCACCGAGGCGGCGCTGATGAGGCTGCGGGGCCACGCCTTCACCCACGACCTGCCGCTGGCCGAGGTAGCCCGGCAGGTCGTGTCCAGGACGCTGCGCTTCACGCGCGACGAGGATCGACAATGATGCGTGTTGAGGAAAGGTCGTCCCGATGAGCAGTGGAAGGGACCAGCGGCTGGCGGACGCGTTCGTGTCGCTGGCGGACACCCTGGTCGCCGACTTTGACGTGCTCGACTTCCTCGGCCTGCTCACCGAACGCTCGGTGGAGCTGCTGGAGGTCGACGCCGCCGGGGTGATCCTGTCCGACCAGCGCGGCGGCTGGAGGCCCGCCGCCGGGTCGTCCGAGCACGCGGAACTGGTGGAGGTGTTCGCGGCGCAGGCCCGGCAGGGGCCGTGCCTGGACTGCGTGCGCATCGGTGAGGTGGTCGCCAGCGCGGACCTGGTCGCCGACGCGGACCGCTGGCCGCTGTTCGCGCCCGCGGCCGTGCGCGCGGGCTTCCGCGCGGCCTGCGCGGTGCCGATGCGGTTGCGCGACGAGATCATCGGGGCGTTGACGCTGCTGCACGTCGAACCGGTCACCATCGACGCCGCGACCGTGTCGCTGGGGCAGGCGCTGGCCGACATCGCCACCATCGGGATCCTTCAGCAGCGCGCCGTGCACCGCGAGGAGATCGTCTCCGAGCAGTTGCAGGCCGCGCTGCACCACCGCACCGTCGTCGAACAGGCCAAGGGCGTGCTCGCGGAGGTCGGCGGGCTGGACATGCACCGGGCGTACACGCTGCTGCGCGACTACGCCCGCGGCCACCACCGGCGGTTGTCCGACGTCGCCCGCGACGTCGCGACGGGTGTCGTGGACGCTGCCGAGGTGGTCTCCTGGACCGCCGGGGCCGACGTGCCCCGGCCGTGACGCCGGAACGGGGGTGGTGAGGATGTCGTCATCGGACGACGGGTCGTCGAGCGGTCGGGAGCGGGTGGTCTCGCGGACGTTCGTCGCCCTGGCCGACACCCTCGTGGCCGACTTCGACATCGCGGACTTCCTCGACGTGCTCACCCGGAGCTGCGTCGACCTGCTGGAAGTCTCCGCCGCCGGGGTCATCCTGATCGACCCGAGCGGTGGTCTGCGCGTGGTGTCCACCTCGTCCCAGCGCGCTGAACTCCTGGAGATGTTCGCGGTGCAGACCGAGGACGGGCCGTGCGTCGAGTGCGCCCGCGGCGGTCACCCGACCGCCTGCGCCGACCTGGCCTCCGGAGGGCAGCGGTGGCCGAGGTTCGCCGCTGGCGCCCACGAGTGCGGCTACCGGGCGGTGCAGGCACTGCCGATGCGGTTGCGCCACCAGACCGTCGGTGTGCTGAGCCTGCTCAACACCCAACCGGGAGCCCTGGACGACGACCACGTCCAACTCGGCCAGGCACTGGCCGACGTCGCCACCATCGGCATCCTGCAACACCGCACGATCCGCCAGGCAGACCAGGTCGCGGACCAGTTGCAGACCGCGCTCACCAGTCGGGTCGCCATCGAGCAGGCCCGCGGGGTGCTCGCCGAGCGGGGGAACCTGTCCATGGACGACGCCTTCGCCCGCCTGCGCGGCTTCGCGCGCGCCAACAACCGCCCCCTCACCCCGTTGGCGATGGCCGTGGTCGACGGCACCGCGGACCTGGACGCGATCCTCGGCAGCCGCAAGCGCTAGTCGGGTATTCCGCACATGGGGGTTGATCAACACCGGGTGATCGTCAAGTGGCCGTTATCTGATCACCTTGCTCGGGTGGGGTCAACATCGAGCAGGGCCAGAAGGTGGAGTTGGAGCGGTGATGGTTGCGGGATACCCGGTGGCTGTCCGTCGGTGGCGGGGATCAGGCGGAGTCGGGCCAACGCCTCGAAGATCAACCGGCCGGTGGGTATGGCCGGTCTCCCGACGTAGAGCCCGTCGAGCCTGCCCTGCGGAGCGAGTGCCTGCCGGACCTGGCGTTCGATCAGGCAGAAGATCAGCAGGGCCAGGCAGATCACGGTGATCAGGGCGGTGATGCGCCGGTTGTTCTTCAGGAACATCGGCGTCACCGCCAGCGGTCCCTTGATCGTGCCGTAGCGGCGTTCCACGACTTCCTGGCCCTTGTAGCGGGTCAGGACCTCGGCCGGGTCGATGTCGGCGGGCAGGGTGGTCAGCAGCGCGTACCAGCCGTCGGTGGCCGCCTCGGTGTCCAGGGTGTCCTGGTCGAACCACCAGGCCAGGGTTGGTGTGCCGGTGGCCGGGTCGATACCGGTCTCGGTGCGCAGGTAGGCGGTGACCCGGCGGGCCGTGCGGATCGTGGTGATTCGGGCGGTCACCGCTGTCTGGTCGGGGTAGTGCCGGGTGCCCAGGCCTCGGACCAGCCGGTCGAGGTCGTCGCGGGCGCGGTCGAGTTTCTTGGCCCGTGCGGTGGCGGCGGCCCGTGCTCGGGCGGTGGAGTGCACGAACACCCGACGCAGGGTGAGTACCGGGTCTTTCTTCCGCTTCCCGGACACGGTCATGGTGTCCTGCAGCACCCGCCACCGGCCCCGTCGGTCCGCGGGTTTCCCGACGTCCCGCTCGGCCGTGTAGTCCACGACGGCGGCCGCCGCGAGGTCCAGCGCGGCCAGTTCGGCGGCCCTGACGTAGGTTTTGGACGCGGGGGCGATGAACTCGACACCGGACTCGATCATCGCCGCGATGTTGTTGTAGGACAGCAGCTTCGAGTCGCCGATCAGCAGGAAGTCCCGTGGTGCGGCCATTGTCCGCAGTGCGGTCATCGCTTCCACGACCTGGGCGACTTCCCCGGCTCCGCCGTCGTAGGCGCGGTGGAAGACCGGTATCCCGCCGTCGCCGGTGACCGCGAGCCCGGCCTGGATCTGCTGGAGGTCCACCCGGCGGTCCTTGGGGTGTCCGAACTTCGGTGCGGGGTGTTCGTCGTCGGGGTGCTCGTAGGCCCCGTACAGCGAGATCGAGGTCATGTCCCAGTGCAGGCGGGACACATCGATCCCGAACGCGGTGATCGCGTGTGCGCCGACGGACCCGATGATGTGGTCGAGTTCGGGGGCGATCGCGTCCAGTGCCCGTCCGAGCCGGTCGTCGTTGAGCAGGGCGGGGTCGATGCCGAAGACTTCCTCGACCGCCCAGTCGCGTGCCCAGTCGGTCACTCGGACCAGCGGTGCGGGTGAGGTCAGTCGGTTCGCGATCAGGGTTTCGATCACCTGTCCGTGGGTGAGGTCCGCGAGATCACGGATCGGGCAGGCCCGGTCGATGATCCCGGCCAGGTCCAGACGGCGGCAGTAGTCGGCCACCACCGGCAACGCGCCCAGGGTCTTCTCGACACTCGCCGCGACGTATCGGGCCTGCCGTCGTTCACGTTGATCCACGATCGAACACCCTGGCAGAGGCCTTGATCGGGTGGACACCGCCCACCCGATCAAGTCACTCGTGCCCATGTGCGGAAGACGGGGCTAGTGGCCGACCACGTAGGTTCGCCGGGTTGGTCAGGCTGCTCGTGGGCGTCCCCAGCGTTGTTGGCGTTCGCTGCGGATGCGGGCTCGTTCACTCGGGTGAGCACGGTGTGGTGGGAGTTGCTCATCGTGAAGGTGCGCAGCGATCCGAACTGGGCCTCGATCGGGTTGACCCAGGAGGCGTTGGTCGGGGTCAGGCAGAGTTCGACGTTGTTGCGGTCGGCCACTTCCTGATCTTCGAGGTCTTGTTCGCCGACAGGTTGTCCATGATCACGTGGATCGGGGCGTCGTCCGGTCTCACCGCTCTGATCGACTTGAGGGCGGCGAGGCCGTGGTCACCGCCTTTGCGGCTGGAAGGTGATCCCGTGCTCGCACAGGATCTGCCTGAGTCGTTCCCGGCCGATCCGGATCCGCCGCACCGGGTTGCGGGCCAGGCGGTCGGCGAGCTTGCGCACGCTCCACCGGGTGAAGGGCTTGCCCAGCTTGGTGGGCCGGGTGGTGGCCGTCGCCACGATGACCTGTTCGTCATCGGGGCTGATCAGGCGGGGACGGCCTCCCGCCCGTCGAGGGTCCAGCGCGGCCAGCCCCCGTTCGTTGAAGGCGTGGATCACGTCGCGGACGGTGTCCTCGTGCGCGCCGAGCAGCCGGGCGATCGAGGCCACCGGGGTTCCCGCGGCCGAGGCCATGATGATCGTCGCCCGCCGCACCCGGATCGACTCGTGCTTGCCACGGCGAGTGATCCGCAGCAGCGTGCGGCCCTCGTCCTCTGTTAACCACCGCGCTCTGACCGGCTCGGCCATCGACGTTCCTCACGCTCGACACAGCTCGGCGTCCAGGACCATTGCCCGGCGTGTCACCAACCCGGCGAACCTTCGTGGCCAACGCACCCGTGGGCCGACCGTCCCGAATCGTCACGTCCGAAGGCGCGGGTGGACGGTACGATCAGCCCCATCCTCCGTCGGGAGCGCCCGGACCCCGCCCTCACGACGAGCCGTTTCGTGAGCAGTTGACCACCCCCACCTGTGGCGCGTCACGGGAGGGGAGTGGTCGAGCGGGGGCCGACTGTGACATCGCCCGTACACGACGACAGCCGCGACCCCGTTCTCGTGGGACCTGAGCGCTCGACGTCTCCCGCGCCGACCGAGCACCGGCCACTGCTGCGCGTGACCCACCTCCAGTGCAACCAGGCCCTGGTGCTCGCCGTGGCCGGGTACGTCGACCTGGTCACCGCTCCCGTCCTGCGTCGCGCCCTCGACCTGGCCCCGGCGACCAGCCCCCGGTTGATGGTGGTCGACCTGTCGGAGGTCCGACTGCTGGCCTGCGCCGGGCTGACGGTGCTGGTCGCCGCGCACCGGCTGGCCGACGGGCACACCTGCCTGCGGATGGCCGCCGAGCGACGGGAGGTCCGCCGACCGCTGGAGCTGACCGGGGTGGACCGGATCCTGTCCGTCCACGGGACCTGCGAGGAAGCCCTGACCGCACCGCACCGCCGTTGCGGCTCCGTGCTCCGGTGACCGTCGCTCCGGGGCGGGCTACCCCCGCTGGAGCGATGCCCGCCGTTCGCGGGACGCCCGCAGGTAACCCATGACCAGGGCCTCCAGGTCGGGCTCTGTGCCCGCCCAGCCCGCCGGTGTCGGCTCGGCTCCCCGCAGCAGCAGGGTGGACTGGCGTTCGGTGCGGGTCGCGCTGATCAGCGTTCCCTCCACAGTGGACTCGCTCGCGGCCGGACCGACCAGGATCCGGTGCTCCGCGAGGACTTCCTCGATGTCGCCGTTGACCTGGACCCGGCCCTCGTCGATCAGCAGGAGGTGGTCGCACACCTCGCGCAGGTCGCTGAGCAGGTGCGAGGACATCACCACCGTGGTGCCGCGGTCGGCGACCTCGGTCATGATGATCCGCAGCGTCTCGTCGCGGGCCAACGGGTCCAGGTCGGACAGCGGCTCGTCCAGGAGCAGCAGCCGGGGGAGTCGTCCCAGCGCGATCGCGATGGCCACCTGGGTCCGGGCACCGGCGGACAGGGTGTCGACGTTCGCGTCGTAGTCCACGCCCGCCAGCAGCCCGAGCACCTCGTGGACCCGGTCGGCGGACCAGCGGTCGTTCATGGCCGCGACGGCCCGCACCAGTTCGCGCACCGTGAGGCCGCGGTAGAGCGACCGGTCCTGCGCCAGGAACGAGACGTCCGGGTGGATGCGGCCCCGGACGGGCGTGCCGAAGGCGCTCATCGCGCCCGTCGTCGGGCGGATGAGGCCCGCGGCCATGCCCAGCAGGGTGCTCTTGCCCGCGCCGTTCGGGCCGACCAGGGCGACGACCTTGCCCTCGGGGACGGTGAACTCGCAGTCGCGGACCGCCCAGCGGGCGCGGTACCGCTTGCCCACGGCGGTGGCGGTCAAGGGGTTCATGATCGTTCCTCAGCGGGGTAGTGCTCGTCGCGGACCGCGGAGTACAGGGCGTCGACGTCCTCGACGACGAGGCCGCCGTGCCGGGCCCGGCCCATCCAGCCCGTCAGTTCCTGCCGGAGCGGCGCGTCGTCGCCGGAGGTGGCCTCGGAGGACAGCGACTTGGTCACGAAGGTGCCCAGGCCGCGGCGCGCCTCCACCAGCCCTTCCCGTTCCAGCTCGCGGTACGCCTTGAGCACGGTGTTGGGGTTGACGGCGGTCGCCTCCACCACCTCCCGCGCCGAGGGCAGGCGGTCGCCGGGGTTGAGCAGTCCCAGTCGCATGGCCTGTCTGACCTGCTGGATGATCTGCATGTAGGTGGAGACCCCGGAGCGCCGGTCGATCCGGAACTCGATCACGTCGGACAGCATAGGTGCTCCCGCGGTTCAGGGGTCTCCACGGCGTTCAGCTCTGCCGCCGCAGCACCCAGCCGGTGCCCACGAGCAGCACGACCGCGAGCACGCCGAAGATCGACGCCTCCGCCAGGTGCACCTGCCAGGCCTGGCCCACCGGGACGTAGTCGGAGAACTGCTTGGCGAGGCCGACCTGGTCCCAGCACCGCGCGTACTGCTCCGACGTGCTCGGGGTCGGTTGGCAGCCCCGGATCAGGGCGTAGGCGGCGTCGTTGGTGAGCTGCCGTCCGGCGTGGTCGACCCAGCCGGTCTCGATCACCAGGCCGCGCTGGGCCTCGCTCTGGTCGGAGCCGGGTTCGACGACCAGGTGTTCGGCGGGGACCAGGCGGCCCATCAGGCCGAACAGGGCGAAGCGCAGCACGACGAACCCGGTGAGCGCCGCGGTCATGGCCACCAGCGTGCGGCGGGACACCACGCCGATGAACGTGCCCAGCGCGAAGGCGAACAGCGCGTAGGCGACGGGGGAGACGTGCTCGATCCCGAAGTTGAGGGCGTAGAACGGTCCGCTGATCCCCGGACCCAGCTTCCCGGCCGCCGAGAGCCACCACGTGACCAGGGATTGCAGCGCGACCAGCACGACCAGCGCGGGCAGCAGTGCGACGGCCAGCTTGCTGAACATCCACCGGGTGCGGCTGATCGACTGGGTGAAGGCCAGGACGTGGGTGCCC
>DATMCA010000654.1:0-11941 GCA_035559015.1 Umezawaea sp.
CGGTCAGGTCGAGACCGTCCAACGCACGCGTCGGGCCGAAGGTCTTCACCAGGCCCGACACGGATATCGCTTCTGTCATGACCCGTAAGCTACACTCGTTTCACAAATTCGTGAAGTTCTGAAATACGATAAGGTTCGGCCCCGAACCGGGCGAAGGGGATGATGCGGCCGTGACTGGAGTGGCGGAGAGCGACAACCAGCAGATCGTGCGCTTCATCGAGCGCTTCTCCTCGGTGTTCACCGAATCGGGTATGGCCCGGATGCCGGCACGCGTCTTCGTCGCGCTCCTGGTCAGCGAGACGGGCCGGATGACGGCGGCCGAACTGGGCGACCTGCTCCAGGTCTCCCCCGCCGCGATCTCCGGGGCCGTGCGCTACCTGAGCCAGGTCGACCTGGTCCGCCGCGAGCGGGAGGTCGGCTCCCGCCGCGACGTCTTCCAGGTCTCCGACGACGTCTGGTACGAGGCCGTCTTCCACCGGGACCAGATGCTCGAACGCTGGTACGTGCCGCTGGAGGAGGGTGTCGACGCGCTCGGCCCCGACACCCCCGCGGGCCAGCGCCTCAACGAGACGCTGGCCTTCTTCAAGTTCATCCACCGGGAGATGCCGGACATGCTGGAACGGTGGCGCGCCTACCGCGAGGAGACCTTCGGCGCCTGAACCCGCACCGCCGACGTGCCCAGTCCGGTCGGCGCCCCGATCCGCTTCGGCTCCGCCACGTCCGTGCTCGGCGTCGTCACCACCGGCCCGGCCGGCACGGGTGACACCGGCGCACTCGGCACCGAACCACCCGATCGAGGGACACCGCCGCCACCCGGCGCACTCGGCCGAACGACACCGCCAGCACGTGGCACCACGCCGTGCGGTGAGCTGACCGGCCCGGCCGACGCCGCCGTCAGGACCGTCGGCCCGCTGGGCACGGGCGCCGGGGACGTGACACCGGCGTCGTGCGGCACCGTCGCGCCGGGCAGGCCGGCGCCGGACACCGCGAACCGCTGCCTGCCGAACCCTCCGGGCCCGCCGACCGACCCCGGCACCGACGGCCGCGTCGGGAGCGACCCGACCGACCGGTCGCGGCGCAACTCGGTCTCGCCGTACCGCACCACCTTGCGGTGCCACTCCAGGATCCCGGACATCCACTCCTTCAGCCCCTCGGCCTGCCCGGTGAGGATCGCCCGCACCGAGTCGTCCAGGTCGTGCTCCTCGAACAGCTTCGGCAGGTCGTTGGCGACGATGTGCTCGAACTGGCGCATCCGGTCGGTCATCAGCCTCGCCACGACGTCCCTGGCCTCGATCCGGTCGACCTCCAGGAAGTTCTGCACCACCACGACCATGTTGTGCACCTCGCCCTCGAACTCCACCTCCTTCTGGTAGGAGAAGAGGTCGTTCGTGAAGCAGGCGTAGTCCTGGGCCGCCGTCTCCATCTCGCGGATCACCCGCGTGTCGTAGATCGCGCGGGGCACGGAGTTCCAGTTGGCCAACCGGTTCAGGCTCATGGTCATGTCCGAGCCGAACGTCCGGCGCCGCATCTCGACGTAGTCGACGGGGTCGGGCACCCGGTGCTGCGCCTGGTTGAAGACCTCCCAGACCCAGCTCTCGGTCATGGCCTCGACGGCCCCGCGGAACTCCTGCCGGGCACCGGGCTCCATCGGTCCGGCGGTGCGCCGCCACAGGTCCTGGAGGCCCAGTTCGATCGGGTTCGCCGGCTCCGGGGTCGCGCTCCCGTCGACCGGCATGAACGCCGACAGCCGCTCGTTGCACGCCTTGGCCGCCGCGACGTTGCGAGCCGCGCCGAACACCAGCGGGAAGTAGTCGTCGCCGTAGGTGCCCCAGGCGAGCCAGTCCGAGGAGAGGTTGAGGCCGTCCGGGGTGGCGTCGGCGTCGATCATCGCCGCGCAGTGCGCGAAGTCGTAGCCGACGAACTTCCGCTCGTCCCAGATCGAGTCGAGCATCCCCATCTCGCGCACCCAGCCGACCGCGTACTCCCGAGCGGCGTCGAGGTGCGGGCTCGTGCGGACGTCGAACGGCATGTAGAACTCCGGCAGCGGCAGGTGGCCGACCTGTTCGAACGGCTGGAAGCCGAACTGCTGCCCGCGCCGCCGCGCGCCGGTCGCGGCGGGCGAGAACATCCGGCTCGCCGACGTGCCGAACCCGGACGGTCCACCCAGGACGCTGGTGCCGGTCGCGGCCTCCTCGTTCATGTACCGGCTGGACACGGCGTGCCACTCGTGGCCGCCGGACTGCCAGTCCTGCAACCCCTTCACGTACGCGGCCACGCCGAACTGCTCGTGCGGCGGGATGGCGTGCTCGGCCATCAGCGCGGGGACCTCGACCAGCGCGGTGTTCTCGAGCTGGTGCAGCCGCGAGGTCAGCAGCTCGTTGACCAGGTCGGCGGCCTGCTGGGTGGTGCAGCCGAGGAACTTCTCGAACACCAGCACGGCGTTCGAGTTCTCGCCCTCCTCCTCGACCTCGCGCTGGTAGGAGAACAGGTCGTTGCGCAGGTGCACGGCGTCGGAGAACGTGTCCGACAGCAGGCGCATGGGCCGCAGCGCCGCGACGCCGTCCGGGATCTCCGCGCCCACCGCGTACTCGACCAGTCCGGCCGACCACGGGGCCCCGCCCACGCGGCGGCGCATCTGGAGGTACTCGATCGGGTTCGCGATCCGCCCCAGCTCGATGTTGTCGAGCTCCCACATGGACTCGACCATCAGGTTGTGCGTCACGGTGGTGAAGCGGCGGCGCCAGCCGTCCGACATGGACGGGACGGTGCGCCGCCACAGGTCGTGCAGCCCGGCCTCGGCGGGGTTCGTCACCTCGGGGGCCGGTGCGTCGCCGGCGGTCATGAACCGTTCGAGCCGGTCCAGGTACGCCTGCGCCCCCCTGTGGTCGCGGGTGTACTTGAACTGCTCCAGGAAGTGGTCGTCGAAGAAGAAGACCCAGACGTACCAGTCGGTGATCAGGTCGAGCGCGTCGCCGCCGCAGTCCGGATGGGTGTAGGCGCACATGAGCGCGTAGTCCATCCTGGCGAGCGCGGACTCGGTCCAGACGACACCACCGCCGGGCTTCGGGGACGACAGCATCCCCATGTCCTGGGCCCACGCCATGCTGTGCACCCGCGTGCGTTCCAGATGGGGGTTGATCCTGGCCGGGTGGGGCAGGTAGAAGTCGGGCAGCGTGAACGCCTGCATGGGTGGGACTGCTCCTTCGGGCCGGCTGCGTGAGGCTCGACGTAAGACCCTCGCAATCGGCCCGGTGCCCGGACAACGGCCATTGGAGCGGCCGGCCGGTTCTGGGGGGTGAACCGCGCGCTACTGATTGTGGGGGCGCCCGACCCCGTGAGCGGATCGCCGCAGGACGCCCACATTCCCGAGTTCACCCGGTCGTGAGCCCGGAACACACCGATGGGCCACCCGATCCCTGGGGTGGCCCATCGGCTTCGCGACGCGGTCAGCCGGTGATCAGGCTGACCCCGTAGACGGACAGGATCTCGTTGACCGGCTGGAAGTACGTCTCCCCGCCGGAGGTGCAGTCACCGGAGCCGCCGGACGTCACGCCCTGCGCCTCGGTCCCGCTGACCCACGAGCCACCCGAGTCACCGGGCTCGGCGCACGCGTTCGTCCGCGTCAGGCCCAAGACCGAACCCTCCTGGTAGTTCACCGTCTGGTCCTTCGCCTGCACGGTCCCGCAGTGCCACCCGGTCGTGGAGCCGGAACGGCAGACCGACGCGCCGACGGCGGCCTCGGTGGAGCCCGACACGACCACGTCGGAACCGCCGTAGTGGTTGACCTTCGCGGTGGGCGTCCAGCCGGAGCCGGTGGTCACGTACGAGTAGTCGTTGCCGGGGAACGAGGACCCCTCGAACGAGCCCATCGCCTGTCCACCGGACGTCACCGAGTCGCCGGACGAGCCGCAGTGGCCCGCCGACACGAACCCGCCGGACACGGCGAACCCGATCGAGCACCGGGACTGGTTGTTGATGTTGTACGCGTCACCGCCGACGATGTCGGCGTACAGCCTGGGCGCGCTGTCGGTCTCGACGACCGAGACAGGACCCGCCGCCTTGGCCGCGTCGAGGAACTTCGAGACCTCGCCGTCGACGACACCGCGCTTCACGGTGACCACGACCGAGTTGGCCCTGGTGTCGACGTACCACCCGGTCACCGCACCGGGGGCCTTGCCCGCCCGGTCGATCTTGTCCTTGGTGTCGGTCAGCGTCGTCGCGCTGTGCGCCACCACCCTCGGCTCCGCGCCGAGGGCCTTCACGACCCTGGACTTCGCCTCGTCGGTGACACCGACGACGAGCTTCCCGCTGTCCTGGTCGTACCACGCACCGCCGTAGGCCGCCCCGGCGAACTCCCGGGCCGACTTCTGCGTCGCGGCAGCCGTCCGTTCCAACTCCAATCGCGCCTTCACCTGACCCGAGTCCAACCCGAGGTCGCGCTGGTAGGCGGCCAACACCCCGGCGGGCAGCGCGGCGGACGGTTCCGAGGCTGAGGCCAAGGCCGTACCGGGCACCACCGTGAGGGCTGCGAGCACTGCTGCTCCGGCTGCCCGCGCAACTCTCGTGCGATTCATCCAGTTCTCCTCTTCCTCGGCTGCAGGGGCCGCCCCGAGGGGCGGAGGAGAACCGGCGCTGAGCCGATCGGCCCAACTTCGGCGGGGCTGTAACACCCGACGCCCGGACCGCGATGAGGAGATCGACCACGTTGCGACGTGGCCGCACGTACGACACGACACATGGCTCCGCGTCCCCATCGGCCTGGACTGAGCAACTCAGTTCCGGCCCTCCTAATGGGTGACGCTATGCAGGTGTACCCGGAAGTAGGTAGGGCCGCACGACGGTAGCGGCCATCCGGCCTAGCGGGGTAGTCGCGACGCGCGTTCCCGGTGATCCGCCCCCTCAAACGCGGATCCGGGTATTCGCATGTCAACGGGTAATTTTCCGCGCGAAGTTGCAACGATCGGTCCTACTGCCGAGCCCGGAATGTCACGACTATCTTCTGTGACCGGTCGATTACCGCTTCACCCGTTCGCGCGAACGTCCCTATCCCTGCAGCCCCGTCGTTCGGCGTGCCGAACGACCGGGCGACACTGTCTTGAGGGAGACACCTGCAATGGGAGACGCTCGGATCACCAGACGTCTGGCCGGATTGGGCATGGCCGCCACCGCGGCGATCGCCCTGGCCATCACCGCCGCCGCACCCGCGTCGGCAGAGGGCCAGATCCTCGGCGCCGACCGCGCCGACGCCGTCAAGGACAGCTACATCGTCACGCTCAAGGAGAGCGCGTCGCCGCGGGCCGAGTCCGCGAAGACGGCGGGCTCCTTGACCTCGAAGTACGGCGGCCAGGTGCGTGCCGCGTTCAAGCACGCGATCAACGGCTTCTCCGTCACGATGACCGCCGACCAGGCCCGCAAGCTCGCCGCGGACCCCACGGTCGCCTACGTCCAGCAGGACGCGGTGGTCAAGCTCGCCGACACCCAGACGCCGGTCCCGTCGTGGGGCCTGGACCGGATCGACCAGCAGAACCTGCCTCTCGACAACAGCTACTCGTACAGCACGACGGCGTCGAACGTGCACGCCTACATCGTCGACACCGGCGTGCGCACCACGCACACCACCTTCGGCGGCCGTGCGACGTGGGGCACCAACACCTCCGGTGACGGCAACAACTCCGACTGCAACGGCCACGGCACGCACGTGGCGGGCAACGTCGGCGGCTCCGAGTACGGCGTCGCGAAGGGCGTCTCCATCGTCGCCGTCAAGGTGCTGAACTGCTCCGGCTCCGGCACGACCGCCGGCGTCGTCGCGGGCATCGACTGGGTCACCGCGAACGCCATCAAGCCCGCCGTGGCCAACATGAGCCTCGGTGGCGGCGTCGACACGACCCTGGACAACGCGGTCGCGAACTCCATCGCCTCCGGTGTCACCTACGCCATCGCGTCGGGCAACTCGAACGCGAACGCGTGCAACTTCTCCCCGGCGCGCGTCCCCACGGCCATCACCGTGAACGCGTCGACGATCAGCGACGCGCGTGCCTCGTTCTCGAACTTCGGCACCTGCACCGACATCTTCGCGCCCGGTGAGAACATCACCTCGTCGTGGAACACCAACGACACCGCGACCAACACCATCAGCGGCACCTCGATGGCGACCCCGCACGTCGCCGGCGCGGCGGCTCTCTACCTGGCCGCCAACCCGTCGGCCTCCCCGGCCGCCGTCCAGTCCGCGCTCGTCGCCGCGGCGACGAGCGACAAGATCTCCAACCCCGGCTCCGGTTCGCCGAACAAGCTGCTCTACACCGGTGGCGGCGGCGTGCCCGGCACGCCTTCGGTCAACAACCCCGGTCCGCAGAGCACCACCGTCGGCAACGCCGTCAGCCTCCAGCTCTCGGCGTCCAACGGCACCTCGCCGTACACCTGGACCGCGACGGGTCTCCCGGCCGGTCTGTCGATCAGCTCCTCGGGCCTGATCTCCGGCACGCCGACCACCGAGGGCACCTCCTCGGTGACGGTGACGGCGACCGACGCGGCGGCCAAGACGGCCTCGGCGACGTTCTCCTGGGTCGTCAACCCGATCGGCGCGGTCTGCGACCCGGTCACCAACGGCACCGACGTGGCGATCCCGGACAACTCGGACGTGAGCAGCTCCATCGCCCTGTCCTGCTCCGGCAACGCCTCCGCGACCACCTCGGTCACGGTCGCGATCGTCCACACCTACATCGGTGACCTGGTCGTCGACCTGGTCGCGCCGGACGGCACCGTGTACAACCTGCACAACCGCACCGGTGGCAGCACCGACAACATCAACAAGACCTACACGGTGAACGCCTCCAGCGAGGTCGCCGCCGGTACCTGGAAGCTGCGGGTCCGCGACCAGGCGTCCCTCGACACGGGTCGCATCGACTCGTGGACGTTGGACGCGTAGGTCCCGCCCCACCCCGTGGGTGAGCCGCCCGGCTCACCCACGGGCTCCCACAGCACGGAAAAGGCCGTCCTGCTCAACGCAGGACGGCCTTTGTGCTCCCGGGAGCTACAGCGCGACGCCCAGGAGGGCGTCCACGGCCTCGCGCACGAGCGCGGGTGCCGAGTGGTCCGAACCGCCCGTGGCGAGCGCGTCGGCCGCCCAGGCGTCCACGGCGGCGAGCGCGCGCGGGGTGTCCAGGTCGTTGCCGAGGTGCTCGCGCAGGCGTGCGACGGTGTCCTCGGCGGACGGGCCCGCCACCAGGGCGGTCGCGGCACGCCAGCGGTCCAGGCGGGCGAGGGCGTCGTCGAGCAGCGCGTCGCTCCACGGCCGGTCGGACCGGTAGTGGCCCGCGAACAGGGCGAGCCGGACGGCGTTCGGGTCGACCTTCTGGGCCCGCAGCTTCGACACGAAGACCAGGTTGCCCCTGGACTTCGACATCTTCTCCCCGTCGAGCCCGATCATGCCCGCGTGCACGTAGTGCCGGGCGAAGGGGTGCTCGCCGGTCAGCGCCTCCGCGTGCGCGGAGCTGTACTCGTGGTGCGGGAAGACGAGGTCCGAGCCGCCGCCCTGGACGTCGAACGACGTGCCGAGGCGGTTGAGGGCGATGGCGCTGCACTCGATGTGCCAGCCGGGGCGGCCCGCGCCGAGGTCCGACGGCCACGAGGGCTCGTCCGGGCGCGCCATGCGCCACAGCAGGGCGTCCAGCGGGTGCCGTTTGCCGGGCCGGTCGGGGTCGCCGCCGCGCTCGGCGAAGAAGCCCAGCATCGTCGGCTCGTCGTAGTTCGACTCGTAGCCGAACCGGCCGGTCACGGTGTGGTCGAAGTAGACGTCGGGGTACTCGTCGTCGTCGACCCGGTACGCGGCGCCGTCGACGACGAGCTTCGCGATGGCCTCGACGATCTCCGGGATCGCTTCCACCGCGCCGATGTACTGGCGCGGCGGCAGGACCCGGAGGGCCTCCATGTCCTCGCGGAAGAGTGCGGTCTCCCGCATCCCGAGCACGACCCAGTCGTCCTGGTCGCGGGCCGCGCGCTCCAGCAGCGGGTCGTCGATGTCCGTGACGTTCTGCACGTAGTGGACGTCGTGGCCGTTGTCGAGCCACAGCCGGTGCACGAGGTCGAAGGCCAGGTACGTGGCCGCGTGGCCGAGGTGCGTGGCGTCGTACGGCGTGATGCCGCAGACGTACAACCTGGCGGTTTCGCCCGGCGCCGTCGGGCGGACCTCGCCCGTGGCCGTGTCGAACAACCGCAGGGGTCGAGGTTCGCCCGCTACCCGCGGCACTGGGATGGATGACCAGGTCTGCATGGGTTCGACCCTAACCCGAGTGCGCGGACTGGGAGGACTTCTCGTCTGCTGGGACGCCGGTCACACCCCTCCGCGACAGCGCGCCGGGCCACCAGACCGCCCGGCCGATGTCCACGGTCAACGCGGGCACGAGCAGCGAGCGCACGACGAGCGTGTCCAGCAGCACGCCGAACGCCACCAGGAACGCGATCTGCGCGAGGAACAGGATCGGCAGGACCGCGAGCGCCGCGAACGTCGCCGCGAGCACGACTCCGGCCGACGTGATCACCCCGCCCGTGACGGAAAGCCCCAGCAGGGTGCCCTCGCGCGTGCCGTGCCGGACCGACTCCTCGCGCACGCGGGTCATCAGGAAGATGTTGTAGTCGATCCCCAGCGCCACCAGGAACACGAACGCGAACAGCGGCACGCTCGGATCCGCGCCGGGGAAGTCCAGCACGTGGTTGAACACCAGTGCGGCCACGCCCAGCGTCGCGGCGAACGACAGCACGACGGTCGCGATCAGCAGGAGGGGCGCCAGCAGGGCGCGCAGCAGCAGCGCCAGGATGAGGAAGATCACCAGCAGCACCACCGGGATGATCGTCCGCAGGTCCCGCTTGGCAGTGTCCTGCACGTCGACCTGGATCGCCGTCACGCCACCGACGAGCGCACCACCGACCGGGTGCAGCTCGCTCCGGAGCTGCCGCAGCGCCGCCGTCGACTCCGCGCTGTCGGCGGGCGCCTTCAACGTGGCGAGCAGCTCCACCTTCCCGTCGACCACCTTGCCCGACGACGGCGCGACCTCCGCGACCCCCGGCACCGCCTTCGCCTTGGTCGCGGCCTCCTGCGCCGCCGCCTGGTCCACGACGATCACCGCGGGCGACCCCGTGCCGCCGTCGAAGTGCTCGGTCAACACCTCCTGCCCGGTCACCGACTCGACCGGGTTGAGGAAGAAGTCCGTCTGCGCCACCCCGCCGGCCTTGAGCTGCGGCACGAACGCCACCCCGACCAGCAGCACCAACGTCGTCACGATCCACGTCGCCCGCGCCCGCCGCCCGACGAACGCCGACACCCGCTGCCACAACCCGTTCTCCTTGTGCGGCACCGAATCGAACTTCGGCCGGAACGGCCAGAACGCCGCCCGCCCGAGCAACGCCAACATCGCGGGCAGGAACGTCAACGTCGCCACGAGCGACGCCGCGATCCCGATGGCCGCCACCGGCCCGAGCCCCTGGTTCGACTTCAGGTCCGACAGCAGCAGGCACAACAACCCGATGATCACCGTTCCCGCCGACGCCACGATCGGCTCCAACGACCGCTTCATCGCCGTCCGCAACGAACTCCACCGGTCCTCGTGCCGGTGCAGTTCCTCCCGGAACCGCGCCACGAGCAACAACGAGTAGTCCGTCGACGCGCCGAACACCAGGATGAACAGGATCCCCTGGCTCTGCCCGTTGAGCGTCAACACGTCCTCACGAGCGAGGAAGTACACCGCGATGACCGCCAGGCAGAGCGCCAACCCCGCGTTGAAGATCACCACCAGCGGCAGCAGCGGACTCCGGTAGACCACCAGCAGGATCAACGCGACCACGATCGCGGTCACCACCAACAACAACCCGTCGATCCCACCGAACGCGTTGGCGAAGTCCCCGAGAATCCCGGCGGGCCCCGTCACGTACGGCGTCAACCCGGACGGCAACCCCTCGCGCACCGACTCGCGAAGCTTCTCCACCACCTCGGTGATCTCGGAACCCACGGGCTTGAGCGGAACGATCACCTGCGCCGCCCGACCGTCCTCCGACGGCACCGGCCCGATCACCTCACCCGAAAGACCGTCGAACGAGGCAAGCGCCTTGACCCGGTCACCGACCGCCTTGAGATCCTCCGGCGTCAACGAACCATCACGCTCGAACACCACCAGCGCGGGCAACGATTCCCGATCAGCAAACCGCTTCTGCCAGTCGGCAACCTCGGTAGCCTCGGCGGCCGCGGGCAAGAACGACGCGTTGTCGTTCTTCTGCACCTCAGACAACTTCCCCTGCAACGGCCCACCCACACCACCAACGACCAACCACACGACGACCAGGACCGCAGGCAAAGCCCACCGAAGCCACTTCATGATGCAAAAGGCTAAGTCGCAACAATCAGCCCCGCCTGACGAACAAGGTCACATATCGGACAAGTCAGCGCTTGAAATCCCAACCCACCACCTGAGCAGGACAGGGCCCTACGAGCGTGGCCGATTTTACTTGGGGTTTTTGGCGCTAAACTCAGTCGGGCGGCAAGCTTCACACCTGCCGTTTTGGCCCGACCAGCGCCAAAAAGAGGGGCCCCAAGTCAAATCGGCCACACCCCGCCGAGACTTGCGCCCACCCGGTGCCCCCTCCTCACTCGCGCTCACCCAGGTGACCACACCCCCACTCGCGCTCACCTCGGCGACCACACCCCACCCGCACCCGTCCAGCGACCACACCGCCACTCCCCCTCCCCCGGCGTACGCTCAAACCCAGGGCGTGACTGAGGGAGATGATCCCCGTGATCCTCGAAATCATCCTGGGAGTCCTGGGCACGGCCGCGGTAGGCCTGGCTGCCAGCGCCCGAGTCATCAAGCAGTTCGAACAGGGCATCGTCTTCCGCTTCGGCCGCGTGCGCGACCACCTCCGCGGTCCCGGCCTCACCATGCTCGTCCCCGGCGTCGACCGCCTCAAGAAGGTCAACCTCCAGATCGTCACCCTCCCCATCCCCGCCCAGGACGGCATCACCCGCGACAACGTCACCCTCCGGGTGGACGCCGTCGTCTACTTCAAGGTCGTCGACCCCGTTCGCGCGG
Organism: Umezawaea sp.; assembly: GCA_035559015.1. Classification (GTDB taxonomy): domain Bacteria; phylum Actinomycetota; class Actinomycetes; order Mycobacteriales; family Pseudonocardiaceae; genus Umezawaea. Next base: position 11,076 of record DATMCA010000654.1, read on the forward strand.
TCGTGAACGTCGAGGACTACCGCTTCGCCATCCTCCAGGTCGCCCAGACCTCCCTCCGCTCCATCATCGGCAAGAGCGAACTCGACGACCTGCTCTCCAACCGCGAACACCTCAACCAGGGCCTGGAACTCATGATCGACACCCCGGCCCTGGGCTGGGGCGTCGACATCGACCGCGTGGAGATCAAGGACGTGGCCCTCCCCGAGGGCATGAAGCGGTCCATGTCCCGCCAAGCCGAGGCCGAACGGGAACGCCGGGCCCGCATCATCACCGCCGACGGCGAACTCCAGGCGTCCGTCAAGCTCTCCCAGGCGGCGGGCACCATGGCCGACACCCCGGCCGCCCTCCAGCTGCGCCTCCTCCAAACCATCGTCGAGGTCGCCGCGGAGAAGAACTCGACGCTCGTGCTCCCGTTCCCGGTGGAACTCCTCCGCTTCCTGGAGAAGAGCTCCGACGCCCTGGACCGCCAAGCCGCCCAGGTGGACGCCCCTGAACCGAACAAGCCGGAGGAACAACTCCCCGGCTGACCGATTGCCCGTCCACCGCCTCGGGTGGAGCATGGATGCCGCTCACGTCCCGAACACGACGGAGGCGGCAGTGACGACGCTCAGGCCCACCCCGGTGATCGTGCACCCGGACGCCGGCAGGCCGCGCCCCAAGGGCGCAGTGCTGCTCTCCCTGTTCCGCACCACCGATCCCAAGGTGATCGGTCTCCTGTACCTCGTGACGTCGTTCGCCTTCTTCATGGTCGGCGGTGTCATGGCGCTGCTGATGCGCGGCGAACTGGCCCGGCCGGGCATGCAGTTCCTGTCGAACGAGCAGTACAACCAGCTGTTCACCATGCACGGCACGATCATGCTGCTGCT
>DATMCA010000655.1:0-14384 GCA_035559015.1 Umezawaea sp.
GGTCGTCCAGGTCGGGAACTCGGTCCGGGGCGGCGATCACGGTGACGGTCAGGGTGCCCGCGTAGGACAGCGCCGCGAAGGCGACGGTGACGTTGCCGGAGATCCCCGACACCGGGATCAGGTCGACGACCGGGGCGCCGAGGAACGACATGACGTGGTCGGGGCCGTGCAGGTTGCTGACGAAGGTGTTCACCAGGCGTTGCCGGTCGACGAACCACCTGTAGACGCCGATCCTCGCCAAGGCGCGGAACGTCCACCCGATCAGCGTGGCGGAGGCGCCGGGCGCGGCGGTCTTGCGCAGCCGGGTCGTCCGCGCGATGGCGGCCAGCCGTCGGATCGGATCACCGGTCGTCGGGATCCCCACCGGGATGACCCCGACCTGGTTGCCGAGCTCGGTCGGCTCGGTTCGTCGCCGGGCTGACACCGGGATGGAGACCACGAGGTTGTCGACGTCCTCGCCGCGCGCGGTCAACACCGTGCGGAGTGCTCCGGCGACCGCGGTGAGGACGGCGTCGTTGATCGTGCCGCCCTGTGCGTGAGCGGCGGTGTGAACGGCGGCGAGATCCACACGTGCGACCGCGAGAGCCCGTTCGGCGCCGGTCGGACGGTTGAGCGAGCAGCGTGGAGCGTGCCTCTGGCGGCCCGTGCCGAGTTCGGCGGCGGCCGCCTTGAGCCGTCCGAGTTCGGTCGACAGCCTGCCGACCGCTCGTACGCGAGTTCGGATCGCGTCTGCCGCCAGTTCCCGGCATCGTGGAGCCCGGCGCGGAAACCCGTGGTCCGGCACCATCGGGACACCGTCGACCAGGTGCGCTAGTACCGCCAACCCGCCGATGCCGTCCGCGAGGACGTGGTGGAACACCACCACCAGCGCGCAACGGTCAGGCGAGATGCCGGTGACGAGGGTTACCGACCAGAGGGGTCGATCCCGTGGCAGGCGGGTGGTGACGGTTTGGGCGACGATGTCGAGCAGTGCTCGTTCGTCGTCCGGCGCCGCGCATTCGACCAACGTCACGTGGGCACCGATGTGGAAGGCGGGATCGTCGACCCACACCGGCCCGCCGCACCCGAACGGGGTGCCCAGCAGTCGCTGGCGCAGCCGGGGTACGCCCTTGACGCGCTCGGCCATCGCCTCTCGAACGGCGGTGAGGTCGAGAGGCGCGTGGGTGTCGAGCACGAGGACTGCCGCCACCTGCGTCGAGGTGCCGGTGGTGTCGCACTCGAGTTCCACGAGGTCGTTGCCGCTCACCCGTTCGACGGGCACGGTGCTGGTCACCCTTCGATGCTGCCCTGGCCAGACTGGCGGTCACAGGGACGAAGGTCCCCTGATCGGGGTGTCGTCGGACCGCTGGAGGTCCACCGTCTCGAACTCCAGCGCGTAGCCGTCGCCGCGGAACGTCCGGGTGCCGGTGGTGAGGTAGCCGTCGGCGTCCCGCTGGGTCTGGTCGGCCCAGATCGCGACGGCGCCACCGGTGAGCAGTCCGGCGTAAGCGGCGACGCGCAGGACCCAGCGGTCCATGCCGAGCATGAAGTCGAACACGCCCTGCGGGTAGCGGTCGGTGATCAGGATGGCGAAGAACGCCACCATGCCGACCACGGAGGAAGGTCAGCACGACGTAGTGCGGGATCGCCAGGAACCACTTGACCAACCAGAGCCACCGGTTCAAGCCGGGGTCGAGGCGATCGCGCACGTGGACCGGGTAGGGAGCTGCGGCCGATGTCATGCGGACCTCCTGGAAGCGCGGACGTGCTGTGTCCGCACGGTCGCTCACACCGGGGTCGGTGGTCAGTGCCGCCGGTCCCTCCCGGACGCCGTCTGAGCGCTCCGGTCCGGCAGGGCGCGAGCTTGGTGTCGCGTTATCGCGTCCGCCCTGCTTTCCTTGGTCGGTTCGGACCACGGTGCCAGGAGGTGGGATGAGCCTGCTGGGGTTGGCGTTCGTGCTCGCCGTCGGGCTGGCGGGGCCGCTGCTGGCGATCTCGAAACGCACCCGGATCCCCCTGGTGGTCGGCGAGATCCTCCTCGGCGTGCTGGTCGGCCGTACCGGCACGGGATGGGTGGACGCGAGCGAGCCGGTCCTGACCTTCCTGGCCACCGCGGGCTTCGCGTTGGTGATGCTCGAAGTGGGTAGCCACGTGCCGCTGGGCGACTCGTCGTTGCGCGGCGCGCTCGGTCGCGGTTGCCTGCTCGCGACGTTCGTGGGCGTGCTGGCCGTCCCGGCCGGGTTCGGTGTCGCCGCGCTCGCGGGCACCGGTCACGGATTGCTCTACGCCGTGCTCCTCGCGTCCAGTTCGGCCGCGCTGGCCGTCCCGGTCGTCACGGGCTCCGGGGTGCGCACACCCGCGGCGCTGGCGGCGATCGTGCACGTGGCCGTCGCGGACACCGTCTGCATCGTCGCGCTGCCGCTGGCCGAGGATCCGGGGCGTGCGGGCCCGGCGGCTCTCGGGGCACTGGCCGTGATCGGGGCGGGCGGTGTCGGATTCCTGGTGATGCGTCGCCTCCGGGCCCGCGGTGTGCTGACGGTGGTGCACAAGGTCAGCAAACGCCGGAACTTCGGCGTGGAGCTGCGCGTCCAGTTGATCATCCTGTTCGGACTCGCGGGACTGGCCCAGCTCGTCGGTGTGTCGGTCATGCTGGCCGGGTTCGTCGCGGGCCTTGCCCTGACCGCGCAGGGAAAGGCGCGGCGCCTGGCCCGCCAACTGTTCGCCGTGACCGACGGATTCCTCGCGCCGGTGTTCTTCGTCTGGCTGGGCGCGTCGGTGGACCTGCGGGCGCTGGTCGACCAGCCGAGGATGATCGCCCTGGCCGCGTTGCTGGCATTGGGAGCCGTGCTGGTGCACGCCTCAGCGTGGTTCGTCGGGCAGCCGCTGCCACTGGCCGTGCTCGCGGGCGCACAACTCGGAGTTCCGGTCGCTGCCGTGACCATCGGCACCGGGAGCCACTTGCTCGCGCCGGGGGAAGGCGCGGCGATCCTCGCGGCGATGCTGGTGAGCGTCGCCGTCACGGCGCTGTCGACGCCGAAGACCCCGCAAGGTTCCGCGGGCTGACCAGGCTCCGTCGACAGGACCAAAGACCCTGCCCCCGTGCGACTTGCGCAGGTGTGCGCCGGGTTTCGTCCGGAACACGCTTGCCCGGACCCCCTCGCAGCCGCGGTTGGTCGATGTCGGCGCAAGGAAGTACTTCGTGAGCACACCAGTCCTCGACACGACACCGGTCGCACCGGCGGGCAAGAACGGACCACCGAGCAAGTCTGGAACGTTCGGCCTCATCGGGATGGGGGAGCGCACCACCGCGATGGGCGTGGAGATCCCGGCCCGTGAGCTGTTCCGGACCGGACAGGCCACCACGGTCATCGCCGTGCAGCTGCCCCGGTCGCACGCGTTCATGCACCTGGGCACGATCCTCACCATGATCGACGTGGGCACGTTCGTCCGCTACCCCGGCCTGGACCGGAAGTCGCTGCGCACCTGGGTCATCACCCCCGCCGACCCGGAGGAGGTCGTCGAACGCGCGTCCGCCGGCCTGCGCGTGGACCTGCGCGACGACCTGTTCACCACGATCGCCGACGCGCTCGGCATCAACGGGCTCCGCGTCCTGTGCGCCGACGAGGAGGCGCGCGCCGCCGAACGCGAGCAGTGGGACGACGCCAACAACTTCCTCGTCCTGTCGCCCGGTGTGGTCGTGGGCTACGAGCGCAACACCGTCACCAACACGATGCCGCGCGACCACGGCATCGGGGTCATCAGCATCCCCGGCAACGAGCTCGGCCGCGGCCGAGGCGGAGCACGGTGCATGACCTGCCCCATCCAACGTGACGGCATCTGACACCCCCACAGCGAAGGAATCCCCATGCGCCACCCCGGCTCACTGCTCAGAGAACTCGACCTCGACAAGACCCGGTTCCTCGAACTGGTCGCGCTGGCAGCGGACCTCAAGTGCGCCAAGAAGGCAGGTGTCGAGCGGAAGTCGTTGACGGACAAGAACATCGCACTGGTCTTCGAGAAGAGCTCCACCCGCACCCGCTGCGCGTTCGAGGTCGCGGCCCACGACCAGGGCGCCCACGTGACCTACCTCGACCCAGCGGGCACGCACATGGGCCGCGACGAGTCCATTCCCGATACCGCGAAGGTGCTGGGCCGGATGTTCGACGGCATCGAGTTCCGCGGCTTCGCCCAGGAAACGGTCGAACAACTGGCCGACAACGCCGGGGTGCCGGTGTGGAACGGGCTCACCGACTCCTGGCACCCCACGCAGATGCTCGCCGACGTGCTCACCATGACCGAACACCACTCCGGCCCGGTCGAGCGGATCACCGTCTGCTTCCTCGGCGACGGCCACAACAACGTCGCCCGATCCCTGCTGATCACGGGAGCGCTGCTGGGCATGGACGTCCGCATCGCCGCTCCGCGCGACCTCCAGCCGCCCGCCGACGTCGTGGCCACCGCCCGCGAACTGGCCAGGACCAGCGGAGCCACCGTCCTGGTCACCGACGACGCCGAGCAGGGCGTGGACGGCGCCGACTTCGTCTACACCGACGTGTGGGTCAGCATGGGCGACTCGCCGGAGCAGTGGGACGTTCGCGTACCCCTGCTGATCCCGTACCGGGTCACCGAGGCGCTGATGAAGGCGACCGGCAAGCCCGAGGCGAAGTTCCTGCACTACCTGCCCGCCATCCACGACCGCACCACCGTCATCGGTGAGCACCTGCACGAGCGCTACGGGCTCGACGGCGCCGAGGTCACCGACGAGGTGTTCTCCTCGCCGCGCTCGATCGTCTTCGACCAGGCCGAGAACCGCCTGCACACCATCAAGGCCGTCCTCGTCGCCGGATTGGCGCCGTGACGTGCGCATCGTGATCGCACTCGGTGGCAACGCCCTGCTCGCCCGCGGTGAGGAACCCGACGCCGCCATCCAACTGCACCACGTCCAAGCGGCGGCTGAGGCCCTCGCTCCGCTCGCCGTCGACCACGAGGTGGTGATCTGCCACGGGAACGGCCCGCAGGTCGGCCTGCTCGCCCTGGAGAGCCAGGCCGACACGTCGCTGAGCCGCCCGTACCCGCTGGACGTCCTCGGCGCGCAGACCCAGGGGATGATCGGCTACTGGCTGGCGCAGTCGCTGCGCAACGCCGGTGTCGCCAGTCCGGTGCTCGCCGTCGTCACCCAGACCGTCGTCGACGCGGCCGACCCGGCGTTCGCCGCCCCGACGAAGTTCGTCGGTCCCGTCTACTCGGAAGCCGAGGCGCGACGGCTCGCCACGGCCCACGACTGGAGGATCGCGGCGGACGGCGAGCACTGGCGCCGGGTCGTCGCGTCACCGGAGCCGCGGCGACTGGTCGAGGCGGACTCCATCGCTCGACTCGTGGACGCCGGCACCGTCGTGGTGTGCGGCGGCGGTGGGGGAGCACCTGTCGTGGACGACGGGCGGCTGAGCGGGGTGGAGGCGGTGGTGGACAAGGACCTCACCTCGGCCCTGCTGGCGATCTCCCTGCGGGCGGACCGGTTGGTTCTGCTCACCGACGTCTCCGCCGTCGTGCGGGACTTCGGGACGCCGGACGCGCGACCCCTGCGCGAACTCACTCTTGAAGACCTGGCGCACCTGGAGTTCGCCGCAGGGTCCATGGGACCGAAGATCGAAGCGTGCCGAAGGTTCGTCGAGGCGACCGGTCACCCGGCCGCCATCGGCTCCCTGACCGCCGTGGTCGCCGTTCTCGACGGAACACAGGGCACCTCCGTCGTCACCGTTCCCACAACGTCTCCCTGAGCCAGCCAGGTGCGGGGTGGCCCAGACGGCGTGCGCCACGGGAGAGGAAGGTCGTGCAGACCGCGATCATCACCACGACGAGGCCGACCACCGGCCAGTCCGGTGTGCCGCCGTCGAACAGGATCGCGGTGGCCATGGCCGTGATCGCCAGGCCGAGCGTCACGACCTTGACCAGCACCACCGCACCGAGGACCGGGGCGGCGACGTGGCCTCGCACGAGCGCGGCTCCGGTCGCCACCACCGCGGGCAGGGCGAACGCGAGGTCGGCCACGTACACGGGGTTGGGCAGCTCGCCGACACCGATGGCACTCGGCAGTCCACCGCCGAGGGTGGGCACGATGTCCGACAGCCACAGCGCCGCGAAGGCGGAGCCGAAGAAGACGAGGAACCAGCCGACGCCCCTGTGCCCGCGGGGGTCGATCGCGGAGGAGGCCGCACGCACGTCGACCCGGCCGATCCCGTCGATCAGGGCGGTGACCGAGAGGGCGAGCACGGAGGTGTAGAGAAGGAACGCCGGGTTCTGCGGCACGCCGATCGCGTAGACGAGGTAGCTGTAGGCGAGATAGGCCAGCGTGCCCAGCCACAGCAGGTGGCCCGGCAGCGAACCCCCGCGACTACGACGGGCTGACCACAGGAGCACGGGGATCGTCGCGAGGGTCAGCACGTCCTGGGCGATCCCCTGCAGTTCCAGCGAGCGGGAGAGCCGGTAGGCGTGTTCGGCCAGCAGCCCGTAGAGGGTGGCGGCGAGGAGCAGCACGGCCAGGAGCCATGACACGCCCTCGGTCCACCACGTGCGCACCGTGGTCCTGACAGCGGAAGTGGAGGTCATGTCCTGACGGTGCTCCGGACGGTGCGAACTCCGCAGTGGCGAAAGGACCGCGTTCGCCGGGACCTTCAGCTCGCCGCGACCCGCACAGCGTCGGCGGACTGGGTGGTGACACCCGGCGGGATCACCACGACCGGGCACGCGGAGTGCCTGATGCAGTCGGTGGTCACGCTGCCGAGCAGGGCCTCGGTGAGTGGGCCGTGTGCGTGCCTGCCGACGACGAGCAGGGCGGCCTGTCTCGAGGCCCGCAGGAGCGCGGTCGAGGCGTCGCCGGTGATGGTCACCTCGGCGACTTCCGGTGCGTCCGGCAGTCCGGCGCGGATCCCCATGACGAGGTCGTGCAGCATCCGAGCGGGATGGCGGTGGTGCTGCGGGAGCACTTCGGCGTACGGGTCCACTCCGAGCGAGGACGCGGGCACGAACTCGGAGTCGTGCTGCCAGGCCATCGTCGCCTCGACCGCTGCGCTTGGCTTCGTTCAGCGCCCAGCGCAACGCGGTTCGGCTGGCGGGTGATCCGTCCACACCCACCACGATCAGGGGAAGGTCCACATCGTCGCTCCCGTCGGAAGAGTTCTCGGTCGTCCGAAGCCTGACCCCATCGCGAAGGCGGAGGCAGAGGCCTAGGTCACCGTGGCGGAGAGGCCAAGCGCACTGCCCCGCGGGCACCCATGAGCGCAGAGTGCTGAGCAGTGCGCACTCGCGCGCCTCGATGTGAAGGAAGTCCGATGACGTCCACTACCGGCGGACTCACGTCGACCGAGGCAGCGGAGCGGTTGCGCGCCGATGGCTCGAACGAGCTACCACGAGCGCACCAGCGCCACCCCCTTGTGCTGCTGCTCAAGCAGATGCTCCACGCCTTCGCGTTGATGCTCTGGGGCGCCGCCGCGCTTTCGCTCGTCGCGGGGATGCCCGCGCTCGCCATCGCGATCACCGTGGTGGTCCTGCTCAACGGCGCGTTCGCGTTCGCCCAGGAATTCCGCGCGGACCGCGCGGCGCAACGGCTCGGCGACCTCATGCCCGCCAAGGCGACCGCACGCCGCGACGGCAAGCCCGTCGTGGTCGACGCGGCCGACTTGGTGGTGGGCGACGAGATCGTGCTCGAAGCGGGTGACCGGGTGTGCGCCGACTGCGAAGTGCTCACCGCCGCGGGGCTGTCCGTGGACGAGTCGATGCTCACTGGCGAGAGCGTGCCCGTGCGCCCCGCCGTGGGCGACAGCGTGCACGCGGGCACCTACGTGTCCGAAGGCGAGGCCACCGTCGTCGCGACCGCGACCGGCGTCCACACGAAGCTCGCGGGCATCGCCACGCTCACGCAGCAGGCGGAACGACCGCCGAGTCCGCTGTCGTTGCAGCTGCACAAGGTCGTCAGCGTCATCGGGTTCGTAGCGGTCGGCGTTGGTGCCGCGTTCTTCGGGTTGGCCATGCTGCTGGGGCTGTCGACGACCGACGGCTTCCTGTTCGCGATCGGTGTCACGGTCGCGCTCGTGCCGGAAGGTCTGCTGCCGACCGTGACCCTGTCCCTGGCGCGGGCCGCGCAGAACATGGCCGGTCGGCACGCGCTGGTGCGGCGGCTGGACGCGGTGGAGACCCTGGGGTCCACCACGTTCATCTGCACGGACAAGACCGGAACGTTGACCCGCAACGAGATGTCGGTCGTGCGCGCGTGGACCTCGCTCGGCGAAGTGTCGATCACCGGGACCGGGTACGAACCCACCGGCACGGCGACCGGTGAGCAAGCCGCCGTGCTCCGCCTCGGTGTGCTGGCCGTGAGCGCGGTCCGCTGCTCGCCGTCGGCGCACGTCCAGCGCGACCAGGACGGCTGGCACCCGGTCGGCGATCCGATGGAGGTCGCCCTGCACGTGCTGGCGGCCAGGCTCGGCGTGCCGGATCAGGCAGTCGACGGCGTGCGCTACCCGTTCGACCCCCACCGCAGGCGCTCCTCGGTAGTCGACGTCGACGGTGTGCACGTCACGGGTGCGCCCGATGCCGTGCTGCCGCTGTGTGGCGACCAGGAAGCCGCTGCCGAGGCGATGGCCAGGTTCGGCGCGCAGGGACTCCGGGTGCTCGCCGTCGCACGCCGTTCGACACGGCCCGGCGACGACACCGGATGGGAGCACGCCGAGTCGGACCTGATCCTGCTCGGCCTGGTGGGGTTGCAGGACCCGCCACGCGCCGATGTCGCCGACGCGCTCGAATCGTGCCGGACCGCGGGGATCAAGGTCGCCATGGTGACCGGTGACCACCCGGCCACCGCTCGGGCGATCGCCGTGGAAGTGGGACTGCTGGGACCGGACGGACTGGTCGTCGAGGGAGCCGACCTGCCCGAGGGTGAGGCCGATCTCGGGGAGTTGCTCGACCGCGACGGCGTGGTCGTCGCGAGGGTGACACCCGAGGACAAGCTGCGGATCGCCAAGGCGTTGCAGCGCAGGGGGCACGTCGTCGCGATGACCGGCGACGGCGTGAACGACGGGCCCGCCCTGCGCGCGGCTGACATCGGCGTGGCCATGGGTGCCTCCGGCACGGACGTGGCCAGGGAAGCCGCCGATCTGGTACTGCTCGACGACCACTTCGGCACGATCGTCGCCGCCGTCGAACTGGGCCGCGCGACCTACGCCAACATCCGCCGGTTCCTGACCTACCACCTGACCGACAACGTCGCCGAGCTGACGCCGTTCGTCGTGTGGGCGCTGTCGGGCGGGCAGATCCCGCTCGCGTTGACCGTGCTCCAAATCCTCGCCCTCGACATCGGCACGGACCTGCTGCCCGCCTTGGCGCTGGGCACCGAGCGGCCGAACCCGCGCACCATGCGCGGAGCGGCCCGCACCGGGTCGTTGATCGACAAGTCGGTGCTGCGCCGCGCGTTCGGCGTTCTCGGACCGACCGAGGCGTTCGCCGCGATGACCGCGTTCGTGCTCGTGCTCCTGGCGGGCGGCTGGGTCCTCGGAACTCCCGCCGACGCCGCAGTGCTCGCGACAGCCTCCGGCACCGCGTTTGCCGCCGTCGTGGTGGGCCAGCTGGCGAACGCCTTCGCCTGCCGCAGCGCCACCCGCCCGGTCAGCCTCGCCGGACTGCGCGGCAACAGGCTGCTGATCTACGCGGTGATCTTCGAACTCGCGATCCTGGGCGTGTTCCTGCTCGTACCGCCGCTGCCCGAACTCCTCGGGGGCACCCTGCCGTCACCGCTGGGCTGGGCGCTCGTGATCGCGGCCGCTCCCGCGGTGATCCTCGCCGATACGGCCTACAAGGCGGTAGTCCGGGCACGCCGTACCGCCGCACCCGAGGACATTCCCACCGGAACGGTCGTGACGGTGTGACCGCACTTGCGACCGGCGAAGGAACCTCGCCACGAGTACCGTCGGGAGCAGGTGCCCCGGACCCCGGCGTGATGATGACTACCGAGGACTACGGCCATGGCGCACAACGATTCGACCTCTTATCCGCGCACCACCGCGGCGATCCTGCGCGCTGCTCGCAACGGGCTGTTCACCAGTGCTCAAGCGGAGCGGTTGATCGAGCGGGTCCACGCTTACACCGTGGTGCCAGACGGTGACACCACCATCGAGCGATCCTGATAGGTCGATGACGAACCCCCTGGGCTGTCGGGAAGCCCAGGGGGTTAGGCGCGCACGAACACGTCAGTGCTGTCCTGCTCGGCGCGGCACTGCCGATCCTGCCGGTGCAGATCCTGTGGATCAACATGACCACCGCGGTCGCACTGGGGCTGACCCTGGCGTTCGAACGCCGTGAGCCGGACGTGATGCGCCGTCCACCGCTGCCGCCATCACTGCCGTTGATGACCGCTCAGGTCGTACGCCGGATCACCGGCGCGACTCACCTCATAGCCGGGTTCACCCGCGCCGAACTCCACGACTACCTTGCGGGCTCAGCCTGTCCACGGGTGCGCCTGACCATCGCCGCCGGCGGCGGTGACGGCCAGGACGTCGTCGACGGCTCGCCGTGGAGTCAGCGGGACCTGCTCCTGGTCTGTGGGAGCCCAGCCGATCCTGAGCACCATCTGGGGGAACACGCCGCCGCCGAGCACCTTCGTACGCAGGTGTTCCCTGGTCGCCCCGATCTCCAGTGGCTGGCTGAGCGGGCAGGTCGCGAGACCGATAGCCGTGGCGGCCAACAACACCGCACTCATCGCCTCGCCCGCACGCAGGCGAGACACGCGGTCGTCCGCCGCCGTCGCCAGCACGAGCAATGCGCCCGCGTCGTCCTCCCACCCCTCCCGCTCCTGGGTGAGCACGCCGTCGGGGAAGGCGCGCATCGTGGTGTCCCCGTGCGGCACGGTCGTCCGGGGGATGTTCGCCGCCGGAACCCCGTCCTCGGCGGCGGAACCACGGCCTGCCCACGCGGCGACTTCGCTCCGGTACTCGGGGTCGGCGTCCTGCTGCCGCGCGGCGTCCGCGATCACCGCCTCCAAGTGGAACTTGTCGATCGGGTCCGTCGCGGCGGCGGCGACCGCGCCTTGCTCGGCGGCGCGTTCGGCGACCAGGTCGATCAAGCCCTCGGGCACAGGCCACGACGTGAACCGCCTGCGGTCGGTACGTCGGTGGGCGATGGCCGAGGAGAGCGCGATGTCCTCGGCGGTCGGGTTCCTCGACGTGAACTCGACGGCCGCGAGGTGGTCCGGGTGCGCCGGATCGGGAAGCCGGTGCACGGTCGTGTCCCACCCGGCCGCGGCGAACCCGACCCTCAGGTGGTGCAACGCCGCGCCGCAGCTCATCAGGAGGTCGCGGCCTTCCGGGTCGGTGGCGCGCAGGTGACGGCTCCGGTCGGCGAACAGGTGCAACGAGTTGTCCCCGGCGACCCAGCGCCACGGCTGCGAGTTGTGGATCGAGGGCGCACGACCCGCCAACCCGATCACGGAGCGGACGGTGTTGTCATCAGGTCCCTGCTGCCGCATGGCCGGGTCACTTCCTGTTCGGGTGGAACGAACGGTGTCGGACACCTCCTACCGTTGCGCCGCCACGTGCCGCCGCGGAGAGTCCAAGGGCCTGGCTGTCGAGGCCGAAGTCCCTCGTGCGGTCGTCGGGAACGGCCCTGGCCGGAGGAGTCCTGAGCCCGTGGGGGAGTGGTTGCTGTCGCGCGCACGCTGTCCCCAGGTCCGATGCACGCCGTGGTGAAGGAGTCCTCGTGGTTTCCGGCTCGAACGTGAACGCTGGTGCGGTGTGAGGTTGGGTGTGGCGGGTGCCATGGTCGGCGGTGTCTACCGCCCTGGTGATGTCGACGTTGATCGGTCGACGGGCAGGATCGCCGCTGTGGGGCTGCCGGAGCCGGGGCGCGGGATCGCCGTGCCGGGACTGGTCGACCTGCAGGTCAACGGATTCGCTGGAGTGGACTTCCTGACCGCGGACATCGATGCCTACGCGCACGCCGGTGCCGAGTTGGCCCTCACGGGCGTGGTGGCCTACCAGCCCACGCTGATCACCAGCGCCGTCGACCAGACCGTGGCCGCGATCGCCGTGGCTGACAAGGCACGGGTGCACGCCTCCGGTGCCCGCGTCCTGGGCGTGCACCTGGAAGGGCCGTTCCTGTCCCCTCGCCGTCCGGGCACCCACCCGGTTGACCTGCTTCGAGCACCCGACGTCGCGCTGCTGCGCCGACTCCTCGATGCGGGCTCGGTCACGCAGGTCACTCTGGCCCCCGAACTACCCGGCGCACTGGACCTGGTCGACGTCTGCGTGCGTGCGGGCGTGATCGTCTCCTGTGGACACAGCGACGCGACCGCGCCGGAGACCAACGCGGCGTTCGACCGCGGAGCTCGGCTGGTCACGCACCTGTTCGACGCGATGCGCCCGTTCAGCCACCGCGACCCCGGCATCGTCGGCGCCGCGCTGACCCGCGAGGGGATCACGATCGGGCTGATCGCCGATCCCAGCCACCTCGCGCCGGAGACCGTCCGGCTCGCCTTCCAGGCCGCGGGCCGCAGGGTCGCGCTCGTCACGGACGCCCTGGCCGCGAGCGGTTGCCCCGACGGCCACTTCACACTGGGTGACGTCGAGTTCGACGTGGTCGACGGCGTGGCCCGCCGACAGGACGGAACGCTGGTCGGCACGACCACGACGCTCATCCAGGGGATTCGCAACGCGATCGGCGCCGGCGTCGCGCTGGAAGAGGCCGTCAACGCGGCCACCCGCACTCCGGCGAAGTCCTTCCCATGGGCCGACATCGGGTTGCTGCGGCGCGGTGACCGCGCCGACGTGGTCGTCCTCGACGACTCCCTGGACATCCAGGACATCTTCTACTCGGGCGAACGCCTGGAACGTTGAGCGTTCCCGCCGTTGTCCCGGCAGGCGCACCGAGGAACCAGGGCAAGTGCTGGACCTCACCGCTTGACGGCGGTGGTGCCCCTTGCGAGTGCGGGATCCTGCAGGTCCTCCAGCAGCTCGATCTGTCCTGATAGGACGCTGGTGAGGATCGTTCGCGCCACCGCGAGCAGTTCGGCGACCTGGGGGTTGGTCAGCGAGTAGCAGACGGTCGACCCTTCCTTGCGCGTGACGACCAATCCCGCGCGCCGGAGCACTGCCAGCTGTTGCGACAGGTTCGACGCTTCGATGTCCATCTCGGTCAGCAACTCGGCGACGGCGTGCTCGCGTGTGCTGAGCAGTTCCAGCACCCTGATGCGCGCCGGGTGACCGAGCGTTTTGAAGAACTCGGCTTTCAGCTGGTAGAGAGGCCTGCTCATCCGCGTCCTCCGGCGCTACGAAGGGTGGGAGCGGCCGTCGTCGTCACCGTCACGTGCCACCTCCTGCCCTTCCACCTGGTGATCGGACTCTAGCAATCGTCGCGCTCCGCTCTGCTGGTGCAGCAGGGCGCGGGCGTGCTCGATCGCCTCGGGCGTGGAGGCGAACACCCGGCCGAGGTCGCGGAGGCGGGTGGCCACGCCGAGCGCGTCGAGCACGCGTTCGTGGCCCGGTTTGACGCCGGACACGAGCACGGCGACTCCGCGGCGTTCCAGCCGCTCGACGACGTCGCGCAGGACCAGCGCGCCGGTGGCGTCGATGGCGGAGACGTGCGACATCCGCAGGATGACGACCTGGACGTCGGTGACCTCGGTGAGTTCCAACAGGAACTGGTGCGCGGCGGCGAAGAACAACGGCCCGTCGAGGCGGTAGGCGACGATGTGCTCGGCCAGCAGCGCCTGCTCCTCCCGGGCGTGGTGGCTGTGGTCGAGGACGACTTCCTCCAACCGCGCGGTCCCGGCGATCGTGCGCAGCGCCAGGCCGCCCGCCACGACCAGACCGACGATGACGGCGGTGACCAGGTCCAACGCGAGCGTGGTGACGGCGGTGAGCACCAGGACGAGCGCGTCGGACCGGGTGGAGCGGAGCAGCGCGAGCACCGCGCCGACCTCGACCATGCGGATCGCCGTGGCCAGCAGGACTCCCGCCAGCGCCGCGATCGGGATCGCGCCCACGAGCGGCGCGGCCGTGAACACGATGACCGCCAGCACGAGGGCGTGGCTGAGCGCGGCCAACCGCGAGCGCGCACCCGCCCGGACGTTGACCGCCGTGCGGGCGATCGCCGCCGTCGCGGGCACCCCGCCGAACAACGGGGTGACGAGGTTCGCCAAGCCCTGGCCGAACAGTTCCTTGTCCGGATCGTGGCGTTCGTCGACGCTCATCGCGTCCGCCACCGTCGCGGACAGCAGGCTCTCCAACGCGGCCAGAGCCGCCACCGCCACCGCGGACGGCGCCAGGGCGGAGAGCGTGCTCAGGTCCAGGAAACCGAGCGAGGGCATGGGCAGGGTCGAGGGGAGTGCTCCGATCCGTGCCACCGGCAGACTCGTCGCCCAG
>DATMCA010000656.1:0-2549 GCA_035559015.1 Umezawaea sp.
CGTGACGATCCTCGAGCCCCGCAGATCGAGCGCGCGGGGGCGGTTAGCCGTCGCCGCGGCGGCAGCGCTCTGCCTGGTGCTCTCGCTGGCCGGGATGAGCCTGCTGCTGAGTCGTGACGCGCTGCCCGGAGACGCCCTGTACGGGATGAAGAGGACCGCCGAGTCCGCGTCGCTGGGGTTCACCTTCGGCGACGAGTCGAAGGCGCTCAAGCGGCTGGAGTTCGCGACCGCGCGGCTCGCCGAGCTGGAGACGCTCGTGGACAAGTACGGCACCGACGGGCCGCTCGGCGCGTACCTGACGGCGTTGACCGACTTCGACGCCGACGCCGCGGCGGGCTCGCGCGAACTGGCCGTGATCGGGGCGAACTCGGACGAGCGGGTGCTGGGGACGCTGGACGAGTGGGCGAGGGCCCAGTCCGCCCGGTTGACGGACCTGCGGGCGCGGCTTCCCGAAGCCGCCGTGACCCGATCGGCTGCTTCGCTGGGCCTGCTGACCCGGATCTCGCAGCGGGCGACGGACCTGCGGGCGCGCACGGGGTGCTCCCCGGTGACGTCCGGGACCGCTGACGACATCGGGCCGCTGCCCGCCACCTCGCCGTGCTCCTCCGGCAACCCGGTTCCGGGGTCACCGTCCACGTCACCCCCGTCCGTGCTGGTCAGCCCGCCCGCGGCCACCGTGCCGTCGGCACCGCTGCCGCCCGCGCCACCGTCATCGGTCGGGGTGCCCGCACCGAACCCCACCGCCCCGGTGACGACCCCACCGCTGTTGCCGCCGATCACGTCGGTGCTCCCGACGGTGCCGTCGGTCGGCCTCCCGACGATCACCATTCCGTTGCCTTTGCCACTCCCCGGGCTGCCTGGCATAACATTCGGATCCTGATCGCTACCCTGGTGCGAGAGCTCGAAGGTTGACCAGGAGGCGCTGGCTGTGTCATGGAGGCGTGTAGAGAGCTCGGCCGATCGTGAACGGGCGGCCGCGCTGGCCGGAGAGGCTTCCGCCGAGGCGGCCCTCGCCGCGGCACTGCCCATGGACGACCCGGCCGAACGGGCCACGGACCTGACCGCCGCCGCGTTCTTCGACGTCGACAACACCATGATGATGGGCGCGTCGATGTTCCACTTCGCGCGGGGCTTGGCCGCTCGGGACTACTTCAACACCTCGGACCTCGCCGGGTTCGTGTGGCAGCAGTTGAAGTTCCGGGTCGGGGGGCGGGAGGACCCGCAGAGCGTGAAGGCCATGCGCGAGCAGGCCCTGTCGTTCGTGGCGGGCCGCAGCGTCGCCGAACTGGTCTCGCTCGGCGAGGAGATCTACGACGAGCTGATGGTGGACCGGATCTGGACCGGCACCCAGGCCCTGGCCCAGAAGCACCTGGACGCCGGGCAGCGGGTGTGGCTGGTCACCGCCACGCCGGTCGAGCTCGCCCAGATCATCGCCCGCCGACTCGGCCTCACCGGGGCGCTGGGAACGGTGGCCGAATCGGAGAACTACATCTACACCGGTCGGCTCGTCGGGGACCTGCTGCACGGAAAAGCGAAAGCCCAAGCCGTCCGCGCCCTCGCCGCGAAAGAGGGGTTGAACCTCCGGCGGTGCACGGCCTATTCGGATTCGGCGAACGACGTGCCCATGTTGTCCGTCGTCGGGAATGCGGTGGCCGTGAACCCGGATTCCGGTTTGCGGGAAACCGCTCGGCGGCGCGGCTGGGAAGTCCGGGACTTCCGGACCGGCCGCAAGGCCGCGAAGATCGGGGTGCCGTCCGTGTTGGGCGCCGGTGTCCTGGCGGGCGCCGTGGCCGCCGGGGTGGCGTACCGACGTCGACACGCCTGACGCCCCTCGGGCGTGTCGGGTGCCGACCGGCTCGCGACCGGCACCCGACGCGCGTCTAGGTCGTCAGCGGTCGACGGTGAGGACGATCTTGCCGAACTGCTCACCCGACTCCATGGCCCGGTGGGCCGCGGCGAAGTCGACGAAGTCGAAGGTCCGGTCGACGACCGGCGTGAACGTCCGGTCGGCGAGCCCGGCCTCGACGAACTCGACCGCCCGGCGCCGACGGTCCGGGTCGTAGGTGACCGGGAAGAGCGTGTAGAGGCCGACGTCGATGCCGGGAACCGTCGGCAGGCCCTTGGAGAGGTCGTTGCGGGGGTCGAGGAGGCCGTAGGCGAGCAGCCTCCCGCCGGGGGCGACGGTCCCGACCACCTGGCCGATCTCCGGCCCTCCGACGGGGTCCATCGCCGTGGTGACGCCCCGGCCGTCGGTGATCTCCCGGACCCGTTCCACCAGGTCTTCCTCGCTGGTGACGATGACGTGGGCGGCACCCGCGTCGAGCAGTCGCCGCCTCTTGGCCGGTGTGCGGGTGGTCGCGATCGGGACGGCTCCGATGCTGTTCGCCACCTGGACGGCGGCCAGGCCGACGCCCCCGGTGGCCGCGGTCAGCAGCACGTGGTCGCCCTTCTCGACGGGACCGTTCTCGACGAGCGCGCCGTACGCGGTGACGTAGGCCATCCACGTCGCCGCCGCGGTGACCGGGTCCGCCGTGCTCGGCACGAGGGAC
>DATMCA010000657.1:0-10362 GCA_035559015.1 Umezawaea sp.
CCCCGCCGCGGGCCAGAGGAGGCGTTCGATCGGCAGGCCCCGACCTCGGCCGTAGCCGGTGTACTCGACCACCGCGGGCAGCGGATGGCCTCCGGTGTCGGCGGGTCTGGAGTACCAGGCCTTGACGGGGTGGCCCGCGAAGCCGGTGAAGGTCACGTCCCACGTGTCGACCAGGGACAGGCCCGTGGCCGTCGGGGTCGCGTCCACCAGCGGGTCGTGCTTGCCCGCCTCGGCGAGCGTGGTGGCCCAGAAGTGGTCGAAGTCCGGTGGTTTCCGGACGGTCGGCCGGTACCTCTCCAGTTCGGTCAGGGGTAAGTCGAAGAGTGCCATCATCGTCCTCATTAGGATGGTGGGGGAGCGGTGCTCTCGCGGACGATCAGCTCGGTGGCCAGGTCGATGCGCTCGTTGCGCGGGCGTTCGCCCCTGGCGAGGGTGAAGACCATCTCGGCCGCGGTGGTCGCCATGTCGCGCAGGGGTTGGCGGACCGTGGTCAGCGGCGGGCCGATCCACTCCGTGACCTCCAGGTCGTCGTAGCCGACGATGGACAGGTCGCCGGGGATGGAGAGGCCGAGTTCACGGGCCGCCCGCATGACGCCGAGGGCCTGGAAGTCCGAGCCCGCGAAGATGGCGGTGGGCCGGTCGGGGCGGCTCAGCAGCGCCAGGCCGTGGTCGTGGCCGCCGTGGACGTAGAAGTCGCCGTAGCGCACCAGGTCAGGGTCGACGGGGAGGTTCGCCTCGTCGAGCGCGCTGCGGTAGCCGTCGACCCTCGCCCTGCTGCACATCATCGTCGTCGGCCCGGAGATCACGGCGATCCTGTTGTGGCCCAACGAGATCAGGTGGCGGGTGGCCGCCAGACCACCGGACCAGTTGGCCGACCCGACGGTGGGGACGCCCGGTTGCGGCTCGCCCGCCGTGTCCAGCACGACGAACGGGATGTTGCGGGTGGTGAGCTGGTTGCGCTGCTCCTCGTCCAGGCCCGCCAGGACGAGGATGACGCCGAGCGGCCGCCGGGTGAGCAGGTCGTCGAACCACTCCCGCCTCGGGCGGTGTTCGCCGCCGAGTTCCGAGAGCACGACGGCCGCGCGCTCGGCCGCCGCGGCCTGCTCCACGCCGCGGATGATCTCCGTGGCCCACGCCGAGTGCATCTCGTGGAACACCAGGTCGATGAGCGCGGGCCGGGACGACTCGCGGGCCCGCCTGCGCCGGTAGCGCCGCTGCTCGATGACGCTCTCGACGCGCGCCCGAGTGTCGGCGGCGACGTCCGGCCTGCCGTTCAGGACCTTGGAGACGGTGGGGATCGACACGCCCGCCTCGGCGGCGATGGACGCGATGGACGCGGGCTGGGGGTGGTCGGCGTCCGACGGGCCGGTGCCTGTTCCGAGCGGCGTGCTCATGCTGACCCCTTGTCCTGCGTCGATCTTGGCACCTCGGCGTAGACCTAAAGTTTCGGTGCTGGAGCGTAAACGTAAAAGTGGTCGAGGGCCAGCGATCTATCCTTTGTGATCTGGTCACATATATGAACAGAGCTGCGCCGATGGTCGTTTGTGGAGTGGTGCTGATTAGGCCGGGTGAGCGGTTGACGCCCCTTGTCCCGGCCCCTACGGTCACCTCACCGGATCAAAGTATCGGAGTTGATCTCGATACTTTCGACTATCACGACGACGTGATCGGAGGTGCCTGGTCGATGACGGACAGGACGACCGGGGGCGCCGACGGCGAGATACCCGTGTGGCGGGACGTGCACCGTCCGGCCCCGGAACGGGTGGACGCGCTCGTCGCCGCGATGACCCTGGAGGAGAAGCTCGCCCAGCTCGTCGGGGTGTGGGTGGGGGCCGACCCCTCCGGCGGGGCCGTGGCGCCGCACCAGTCGGACCTGACCGGCGAGCCCGTGGCGTGGCCCGAGGTGATCGCCCACGGCCTCGGCCAGCTCACCCGTCCGTTCGGCACCCGGCCGGTGACGCCCGAGGCGGGCGCGCGGTCGTTGGCGCTGTCGCAGCGGCAGGTCGTGGCGGCGAGCCGGTTCGGGATCCCCGCGCTGGTGCACGAGGAGTGCCTGACCGGGTTCGCGGCCTGGCGGGCGACGACGTACCCGGCACCGCTGTCCTGGGGTGCTTCCTTCGACCCGGCGCTGGTGGCGGAGATGGCAGGCCTGATCGGCGAGTCGATGCGCGCGGTCGGCGTCCACCAGGGGTTGGCGCCGGTCCTCGACGTCACGCGCGACTACCGCTGGGGCCGCACCGAGGAGACCATCGGCGAGGACCCGTACCTCGTCGGAACCGTTGGCACGGCTTACGTCCACGGGCTGGAGGGCGCGGGGATCGTCGCCACGCTCAAGCACTTCGCGGGGTACTCGGCGTCCCGCGCCGGGCGGAACCTCGCACCGGTCGCGATCGGCGCGCGCGAGCTCGCGGACGTGGTGCTGCCGCCGTTCGAGATGGCCGTGCGCGACGGCCGCGCGCGGTCGGTGATGAACTCCTACAGCGAGATCGACGGCGTGCCCACGGCCGCCGACGGGGACCTGCTCACCAGCCTGCTGCGCGACACCTGGGGGTTCTCCGGGACGGTGGTGTCGGACTACTTCTCGGTGAAGTTCCTCCAGACACTGCACGGGGTCGCGGCGGACGAGGGGGAGGCCGCCGGGTTGGCGCTAGTCGCGGGCATCGACGTCGAACTGCCCACGGTGAGGTGCTTCGGCGAACCGCTGCGGCTGGCCGTCGAACGCGGTGACGTGGACGAGGCGCTGGTCGACCGGGCCGTGCGGCGGGTCCTCGCGCAGAAGGTGGAGCTGGGCCTGCTGGACCCGGACTGGTCGCCCGACAGCGCCGAGGACGTGGAGCTGGACACTCCGCGGTCCCGCGAGGTCGCGCTGAGGCTGGCACGGGAATCCGTGGTGCTGCTGGCGAACGACGACGGCGTGCTGCCGTTGCGTGCCGGGGCGACCGTGGCGGTCGTCGGGCCGCTCGCCGACGACCCCGTGGCGCTGCTGGGCTGCTACTCGTTCCCCGCGCACATCGGCGTGCACCACCCGGACGCCGGGCTCGGGCTGGAGATCCCGACCGTGCTGTCGGCGCTGCGCGACCGGATCGGCGCGGTGACCCACGTCCGGGGCTGCGAGGTCAGGTCGGACGAGGCGGACTTCACCGAAGCCGTCGCGGCGGCACGGGGAGCGGACGTCTGCGTCGCCGTGGTCGGCGACCTGGCCGGGCTGTTCGGGGGTGGCACGTCGGGTGAGGGGTGCGACGCGACCTCCCTGGTCCTGCCCGGCGCGCAGGCCGACCTCGTGCGGGCCGTCGCGGCGACGGGAACGCCGGTGGTGCTGGTGCTGGTCACCGGCAGGCCGTACGCGATCGGCGACCTGGCGGACGAGGTCGCTGCGGTCGTGCAGACCTTCTTCCCCGGCCAGTTGGGCGGCCGGGCTATCGCCGACGTGCTGACCGGCGTGGTGTCGCCGTCGGGCAGGCTGCCCGTGAGCATCCCGAACGACCCGTCCGGGCAGCCGGGGACGTACCTGTCCGCCCCGCTCGGCCTGCGCTCCGAGGTGTCGACCGCCGATCCGACGCCCGCGTTCCCCTTCGGCCACGGGCTCGGCTACGAGAGGTTCACCTGGTCGACGCCGCGGGCGTCCGGGCCCACCTGGGCCGTGGACGGCGACGTCGAGGTCGAACTCGACGTGCGCAACCCCGGCGACCGGGCGGGCGCGGACGTCGTGCAGCTCTACCTGCACGACCCCGTCGCGCAGGTGACGCGGCCGGTCGTGCGGCTCGTCGGCTACGCCAGGGTGCCGCTCGAACCGGGAGGCGCGGCACGGGTCGTGTTCCGCGTTCCCGCCGACGTCACGTCGTTCACCGGCCGCGACGGGCGGCGGATCGTCGAGCCCGGCGCGGTGCGGCTGCTGGTGTCCCGGTCCAGCGCCGACGTGCACGCCGAGGTGGACCTGGAGCTGACCGGACCGCTGCGCGAGGTCGACCACACCCGGCGCTGGTCCACCGCGGCCGTCGTGACCGAGGCCGTGGTCGCATGACCGTCGACACGGAGGAGCCCGCGGCCCGACCGAAGCCGTCCACAGTGGACCCTCGTCCAAAGCGGGTGCGGCGCACGTGGCGCAAGGCGTTGCGGCGGGACTGGCAGCTCTACTCGCTCGCGCTGCTGCCGCTGCTGTTCTTCCTGGTCTTCCGCTACCTGCCGATGCTCGGCAACGTGATCGCGTTCCGCCGGTTCGTGCCCGGCGGGAGCCTCTTCGGTGAGACGTGGGTGGGCCTGCGGTACGTCAAGATCTTCCTCAACGACCCCACGTTCTGGCGGGTGTTCGGCAACACGTTCATCCTGGGCGCGCTGACGCTGCTGTTCTGCTTCCCGCTGCCGATCGTGCTGGCGCTGCTGCTCAACGAGGTCCGCACCCGCGTGTTCAAGCAGTTCGTGCAGACGGTGTCGTACCTGCCGCACTTCCTGTCGCTGGTGATCGTCGCCGGGATGGTGCTCCAGCTGACCTCGATCGACGGCACGGTCAACCAGGTCCTCGGGGCGTTCGGCGGGGAGCCGATCGCGTTCATGCAGAGAGCGGACTGGTTCCGCACGATCTACGTCTCCTCCGAGGTCTGGCAGACCGTCGGGTGGGGCACGATCCTCTACCTGGCGGCGTTGACGACCGTCGACGACCAGCTCTACGAGGCCGCCCGGATCGACGGCGCCAACCGGTGGAAGCAGACCTGGCACATCACGCTGCCCGGCATCCGGCCGACCATGGTCACGCTGCTGATCCTCAACATCGGCACGTTCATGGCCGTGGGCTTCGAGAAGGTCCTGCTGCTGTACAACCCGCTGACCTACCCGACGGCGGACGTGCTCTCCACCTACCTGTACCGGGTCGGCCTGGTGTCGAACAACTTCAGCTACGCCGCCGCGATCGGCCTGTTCGAGTCGGTCATCGGCCTGACGCTGGTCCTGTCCGCCAACGCGATCTCGCGCCGCACAGTGGGGACGAGCCTGTGGTGATCACCGAGCTGGCCGAGCGCCTGGAGAAGCCCGCGGTCGTGCGGCCCCCGCGCATCGGCGACACGCGGGGCTACCGGGTCTTCCGCGTGGTCAACGTCTTCGTCCTGCTCGTGGTCGTGGCGCTCACGCTCTACCCGTTCGTCAACATCGTGGCGCAGTCGTTCAGCGACGAGCAGGCGATCCGCACCGGCCGGGTGAACCTGCTGCCGCAAGGGTTCAACGTGAAGACCTACGAGATCATCGCCGGGGACCCGGCCTTCTGGAACAGCTACCTCAACACGGTCGTCTACACGGTGACGGCCACGCTGATCTCGTTGGTCCTGACGACGACCTACGCGTACGTGCTGTCCAAGCACCACCTGAAGGGGCGCGGCGCGCTCGTCGGCATCGCGGTGTTCACGATGTTCTTCAACGGCGGCCTGATCCCGAACTACGTCCTGATCTCCGAGCTGGGCATGAAGAACACGCTCTGGGCGGTCGTGCTGCCCAACGCGATCAGCGTGTTCAACCTGCTGGTGATGAAGGCGTTCTTCGAAGGCCTGCCGAAGGAACTGGAGGAGGCCGCGACGGTCGACGGCCTCAACACCTACGGCGTCCTGCTCCGGATCGTGCTGCCGCTGTCCAAGGCCGTGATCGCCACGATGGTCCTGTTCTACGCGGTGGCGAACTGGAACTCGTGGTTCTCCGCGTTCCTCTACTTCGACCGCTCGGACCTGTTCCCGGTGACGGTCTACCTGCGGAACATGGTCGCGGGAGCCACCACCGCGGCGTCCATGGGCAGCGAGCAGGGCGACGTCGCGCAGGTCAACTCCAACATCAAGGCGGTGACGATGGTGCTCACCGTCCTGCCCATCCTCACCGTCTACCCCTTCATCCAACGGTACTTCGTGTCGGGCGTGATGCTCGGCGCGGTCAAGCAGTAGGTCGCGACTCCGCACGTAGACGACGACGTCACACCCTGAGGAGAAGCAAGATGCGAACGAAGTGGAACCGAGTGCTGTCGGCGCTCACAGCCGCCGGTCTCGTGGTCGGCTTGGCGGCGTGCAGCGAGGAGGAGGGGACCTCGGGCGGGGTCGACCTGGCGGGCAAGAAGGTCGCCGCGATGACGGACTACAAGGCGGGCGACCAGTTCAAGGCCACCCAGCCGGTGGAGTTCCGCGTGCTCTACAGCGACCACCCGAACTACCCGGTGAAGAACGACTGGCTGCTCTGGTCCGAGATCGCGAACCGCACCAACGTGAAGGTCACGCCGACGATCGTGCCGTCGAGCGACTACGAGCAGAAGCGCAGCCTGGTCGTCGGCGCGGGGGACGCGCCGGAGATCATCGCCAAGACCTACCCCAACCAGGAGGACGCCTTCGTCGCCTCGGGCACGATCCTCGCGGTGAGCGACTACCTCGACCTGATGCCGAACCTGAAGGCCAAGATCGAGAAGTGGAAGCTGCAACCCGAGTTCGACACGCTGCGCCAGGACGACGGCAAGTTCTACCTGCTGCCCGGTGTGCACGAGGAGCCGTGGCAGGACTACACCCTCGCGTTCCGCACCGATGAGCTGACCAGGCTCGGCCTGGCCACGCCGAAGACGTGGGACGACGTCTACGGCGTCCTCAAGGCGATCAAGGCCGCGCACCCGGAGAGCTACCCGCTGTCGGACCGGTTCGAGGGCAACAGCATCCTCAACGTGGCCGCCCAGACGTTCGGCACGACGGCGGGTTGGGGCTACGAGCAGTCGCAGTACGACGAGGGCACGAAGAAGTTCGAGTACACCGGCACGTCCGCCGAGTACAAGGAGCTGGTCGGGTTCTTCCACAAGCTCGTCGCCGAAGGGCTGATGGACCCCGAGAGCTTCACGCAGAAGGACGAGCCCGCGATCCAGAAGTTCGCCACCGGCAAGTCCTATGCGATCAGCAGCAACGCGCAGACCATCGTCAACGACTACCGCCCGGCGCTCAAGGGCGTTCCCGGCGCGACCGTCGCGAAGATCCCGGTCCCCGCCGGTCCCAAGGGCGACGTCCTGCGCGTCAGCCGCCTGGAGAACGGCCTGATGATCTCCGCCAAGGCGGTGGAGAGCGACAAGTTCGTCTCGATGATGCAGTTCATCGACTGGCTCTGGTACTCCGACGAGGGCGCCGAGTTCGTGAAGTGGGGCGTCAAGGGCACCACGTACGACAAGGACGCGTCGGGCAAGCGCGCGCTCAAGTCCGACATCGGGTTCGGTGGCATGAACCCCGACGCCCCGAAGAAGCTCCAGAAGGACTTCGGCTTCCAGGGTGGTGTCTTCGCCTACGGCGGCAGCACCGAACTGCTCAGGTCGATGTTCACCGAGGAGGAGATCGCCTTCCAGAAGGCCATCTCCGGGAAGAAGAACCTGCCGCTCGCCCCGCCCGCCCCGTTCAGCGACGCGGAACGCGAGCAAGCCACGCTCTGGGAGACGCCGCTCAAGGACCTGGTGAAGCAGGCGACCCTCCAGTTCATCCTCGGCGACCGCGACCTGTCCACGTGGGACGCCTACGTGAAGGAGATGGACGGCAAGGGGATGGGCCAGTACGTGCAGCTCGTCAACAGCGCGCACGAGCGGTACAAGCAGAAGAACGGCTGACCACCGCGGGCCGGTCGTCGGTGCGACCGGCCCGTCCGCACCGACGCAGGGAGCGCCGTCCGTGAACCCCACCGAACGCCTGTCCGACTCGTGGCGACACTGCGTCGGCACGGGGAGGCTCAACCTGGCCCTGAGGTCGGACTACCGCGAGTCGCTCGCGCTCGTCCAACGCGAGATCGGCTTCCGGTACATCCGCGGCCACGGGCTGCTGTCCGACGACATGGGTGTGCACCGGAGGTCCGCTGTGGACGGTGGGGTGCGCTACTCGTTCACCTACCTGGACCAGGTGTTCGACAGCTACCTGGAGCTGGGGATCCGGCCCTTCGTGGAACTGGGGTTCATGCCGACGGCCCTGGCCTCTGGCGAGGACACCGTGTTCTGGTGGAAGGGCAACATCACCCCGCCCCGCGACCACGGCGAGTGGGCCGCGCTGGTGCGGGCCGTGCTCAAGCACCTCGTCGACCGCTACGGCGTCGACGAGGTGCGGACGTGGCCGATCGAGGTGTGGAACGAGCCGAACCTGGTCGACTTCTGGAAGGACGCGGACCAGGAGGCGTACTTCCGGCTCTACGAGACGACCGCGCGGGCGGTCAAGGACGTCGACGCGGGCCTCCTGGTCGGCGGTCCCGCGCTGTCCCCCGGCGCGGAGGACTGGTGGGCGCCGTTCGCCGACTTCGCGTCCCGCCGCGACGTGCCGGTCGACTTCGTCAGCAGCCACGCCTACTCGTCCGGTCCGGCGCAGCACATCCCGTTCGGCACCTACCAGACGCTGGCCGCGCCGCACGCGCTGCTCGACCAGTTCGCGGCTCCTCGCAAGCACCTCGCGGGCACGCGACTGGCGGGGCTCCCGGTGCACATCACCGAGTTCAACTCCTCCTACCGGCCGGACAACCCGATCCACGACACGGCCTACCACGCCGCCTACCTGGCTCCCGTGCTCGTCGGCGGCCTCGACCTCGTGGACTCCTACTCCTACTGGACGTTCTGCGACGTGTTCGAGGAGGTGGACGTGCCCACCTCGGTGTTCCACGGCGGCTTCGGCCTGCTGACCCACCGCCAGGTGCCGAAGCCGACCTACCACCTGTACGCGTTCCTGGCCCGGATGGGGGCCTGGGTGCTCGCGCGCGGCGAGGACCACCTGGTCTGCCTGGACGACGGCGGGCGGGTCACGGTGCTGGCGTGGCAGCCGGTCGGCGGCACGGACGGCCCGGACGCGGGGGAGCGGCACGAGGTGCGGGTGTCGTTCTCCGTGCGGGGTCCACGCGCGTTCGTGCGCCGGGAGCGGGTGAACGAGCACGACGGCAACGCCTTCGCCGCGTGGCGGGAACTGGGCCGACCGGCCTCGCCGGACGCCAGGACGTTCGACCTGCTGCGCGACTGCGCCCGCCCGGCGGTGGAGCACCGCTCGGTCGCGGTCGAGGCCGGCCGGGTCGAGCTGCGCCTCTCCCTGGCGCGCCACGAGATCACTTTCGTCGAGGTGCTGCCCGTGCACCCGGAGGACCACGTCGGGGTGGACGACCGACGGCTCCTCGGGGCCTCCGACGCCCGGCTCGTGGCGGAGCACGAGCGGTGAGGCCCGCGTCGGATCCGGCGGCCGAGATCGGCGAGGGGTTCCTGGCCCGCGCCTCGGCCGTCGTCTACTGGCTGCTCGTGACCGAGGCGCTGGTGGTGCTCACCACGGCTCCCGCGCTGGCGGCGGTCGTGTTCCTGGCCGGTGGCGAGGGGAACGCGCCGCTGATCGGCCTCTGCTTCGTGCCGGTGGCCCCGGCGCTGTCGGCGGCGGTCTTCGCCTGGCGGGTGTTCCTCGTCGACCGGGGCCTGGCCCCCGCGAAGCACTTCTGGCGCGGCTACCGGCTCAACCTGCCGGACGTGCTGCGGTGGTGGGCGCCGACGCTGGTGGTGCTCACCGTGCTCGGCTTCACCCTGGCGAACCTGGACCTCGCCGGGGCGCCCGCCGGGTACGGCCCGGTGCTGTCGTTGGTGGCGCTGGGAATCCTGCTGTGGTCGGCGCAGGCGCTGGTCCTGTCCTCGACCCTGTCGCTGCGGACGCGCGACCTCGTGCGGCTCGCCGGGTACTACCTCGGCGCGCGTCCGGCCGCCGCGTTCGGCACGCTGTCGCTGCTCGTGGCGGCGGCCGGGATCGTCGTGCTGACGTCGGACTGGGTCCTGGTGCTGCTCGCCTCCCCCTTCACCCTCATCCTGCTGCGCACCACCGAACCGGTGCTGCGCGACGCCACCGAGAGGTTCACCGCATGAACCGGATCGCCTGCGGCGGCGACTACAACCCCGAGCAATGGCCGGAGGAGGTGTGGGACCGGGATTACGAGGCGTTCGCGCTGGCGGGCATCGACACGCTCACCGTCGGCGTGTTCGCGTGGGCCCACCTGCAACCGGCGGAGGACCACTACGACTTCGGCGTGCTGGACGCGATCGTGGAACGCGCGACCGCCGAGGGCAAGCGGATCGTCCTCGCCACGCCCACCGGCGCGATGCCGCCGTGGCTCGCGCACGCCTACCCGGCCGCGTGCCGGGTCGACTTCGAGGGCCGCAGGCACGTCTACGGCCGGCGGCACAACGCGTGTCCGTCCGATCCGGACTTCCGCAGGCTGTCGGTGGCGCTGGCGGGCCGGCTCGCCCGGCGGTACGGGGACAACCCCGCGGTGGTGGCGTGGCACGTCGGCAACGAGTACGGCGGTGCGTGCTGGTGCCCCGCTTGCGGTGCGGCGTTCCGCGACTGGCTGCGCAAGCGGTACGGCGGCCTCGACCGGCTC
>DATMCA010000658.1:0-4019 GCA_035559015.1 Umezawaea sp.
GCCGACCGGCATCGTCGTGTCGTGCCAGAACGAGCGCAGCCAGCTCCAGAACAAGGCGCGCGCGATGGTCGTGCTCCAGTCCCGCCTGGTGGCCCTCGCGGAGGAGCAGGCGCAGCAGGACGCGTCGAACGCCCGCAAGACCCAGATCCGCACGGTCGACAGGTCCGAACGGGTGAGGACGTACAACTTCCCGGAAAGCCGCATCTCCGACCATCGAGTTGGGTACAAAGCACATAACCTGGACCAGGTGCTCGACGGTGACCTCGACGCGGTGCTCGACGCGCTCGCGGCGGCCGACCGGGCGGAGCGACTCGCTGGTACGTGACTGTCGAGGAGGCGCGCTGTGGCCGAGATCCTGGTCAACCCGCAAGAAGCGCCTCTGGACAGTCCGGTCGAGATACTCGTGATCGGCCTTCCACCCGATTCCCGCGCGACCATCACCCTGACCACGGGTGACCGCTCCGCGACGGCGGTGTTCGCCGCCGACGAACGCGGTGTGGTCGACCTGACCCGGCACGCCCCGTTGGAGGGCGACTACTCCGGGGTCGACTCGATGGGGTTGTTCTGGTCGCTCCGGCGGGTCGACGGCAAGCCCGGTCCGACGCTGCTGGAGGTCGACGGCGTCGGCAAGGTCGAACTGCACCGCCTCACCGTGCCGGAAGGCGTCCGCCGGACGGTCGTGGACGAGGACGGGCTGTCCGGCGTGCTGTTCGAGCCGGACGACGAGGACACGTACCCCGGCGTGCTGGTGCTCGGCGGGTCCGAGGGCGGGCTGCACGAACTCGACGCGGCACTCCTGGCCGGGCACGGCTTCACCGCGTTGGCGCTGTCCTACTTCGGCGCGCCCGGTGTGCCGGAGCACCTCGTCGACATCCCGCTGGAGTACTTCGGCAAGGCCATCGCCCACCTGGCCGAACGCGCGGGCGAGATCGGTGTCATCGGCGGCTCGCGCGGCGGTGAGGCCGCGCTGCTGCTGGGCGCGACGTTCCCCGAGGTGCGGGCCGTCGTCAGCGTGGTCGGCAGCGGCGTCGTGACGCAGGGCATCGGCCCCGGCCGCAACCTGCTCCAGGTCCTCCAGCACGAGGCCGCGTCGTGGACGCTGAAGGGCGAAGCCCTCCCGTACCTGCCGTACTCCATTCCGGACGGTCTGCGCGCCGACGTGGTGGACGACGTGCCGACGTCGCTGGCGCAGGCGTTCGACCTGACCGACGGCATCCCCGAGGACGCGGTCATCCCGGTCGAGCGCATCCTCGGCGGCGTGCTGCTGCTGTCGGCGGGCGACGACCGGAGCTGGCCGTCGGCCGCGCTGAGCGAGATCGCGAAGCGGCGGCTGGACGAGCACGACCACCCGTTCCCGTACGAGCACGTGGTGTACCCGGACGCCGGGCACCTGATCGCCGGACCGCCCCACCGGTCGACGACGGACGTGCGCGTGCCGGGCCCCGACGTGACGTTCGAGATGGGTGGCACGCCGTCCGCGACGGCCGCCGCACGAGCGGACGCGTGGCGTCGGTCGCTCCGGTTCTTCTCGGAGCAGTTGGGCACCTAGTGTGGAGGCATGAGCGCACACTTTGACGTCGTGGTCCTCGGTGCGGGCCCTGGAGGGTACGTCGCCGCGATCCGGTCGGCCCAGCTCGGGCTGAAGACCGCGATCATCGAGGAGAAGTACTGGGGCGGTGTGTGCCTCAACGTCGGCTGCATCCCCTCGAAGGCGCTGCTGCGCAACGCCGAGCTGGCGCACATCTTCACCCACGAGGCGAAGACGTTCGGCATCAAGGTCGATGGCACGGTCAGCTTCGACTACGGCGTGGCGTTCCAGCGCAGCCGCAAGGTCGCGGACGGGCGCGTCAAGGGCGTGCACTTCCTGATGAAGAAGAACGGCATCACGGAGTACCAGGGCCGCGGCGAGTTCACCGACGACCACACCATCGTCGTCAACGGCGAGACGGTGACGTTCGACCACGCGATCATCGCGGCGGGCGCGACGACCCGGATGCTGCCCGGCACGGCCAAGAGCGACCGCGTGGTGACGTACGAGGAGCAGATCCTCAGCGAGGAGCTGCCCGAGAGCATCATCATCGCGGGCGCGGGCGCGATCGGCGTCGAGTTCGCCTACGTGATGCACAACTACGGCGTGAAGGTCACCATCGTCGAGTTCCTCGACCGCATGGTGCCGCTGGAGGACGTCGAGGTCTCCACCGAGCTGGCCAAGCGGTACAAGAAGCTCGGCGTCGAGGTCCGCACCGGCACGCGCGTCGAGTCGATCGACGAGTCCGGCCCCAAGGTGCGCGTCACGGTCACCAAGGACGGCAAGGAAGAGGTCCTGGAGGCCGACAAGGTCATGCAGGCCATCGGTTTCCAGCCGCGCGTCGAGGGCTACGGCCTGGAGAAGACCGGCGTGAAGCTGACCGAGCGCGGCGCGATCGACATCGACGGCCGCTGCCGCACCAACGTGCCGCACATCTTCGCCATCGGCGACGTGACCGCGAAGCTGATGCTCGCGCACGCGGCCGAGTCCATGGGCATCGTCGCCGCCGAGACCATCGGCGACGCCGAGACGATGGAGCTCGACTACGTGATGATCCCGCGCGCCACGTTCTGCCAGCCGCAGATCGCGAGCTTCGGCTACACCGAGGCGCAGGCCCGCGAGAAGGGCTACGACGTCCAGGTGGCGAAGTTCCCCTTCACCGCCAACGGCAAGGCGCACGGCCTGAACGAGCCCGGCGGGTTCGTGAAGCTGATCAGCGACGGCACGCACGGTGAGCTGCTGGGCGCCCACATCATCGGTCCGGAGGCGACGGAGCTGCTGCCCGAGCTGACGTTGGCGCAGCAGTGGGACCTGACCGTCCACGAGGTCGCCCGCAACGTCCACGCCCACCCCACGCTGGGCGAGGCCGTGAAGGAAGCGGTGCACGGCCTGGCCGGGCACATGATCAACTTCTAGTCCACGGACGTGTGGTGCCGGGCGCTCGGACCCGGCACCACGACTACCATCCGCGCATGAACCGACAGCCCATCCGCCTCGCCCTCGTCGAAGCCGAGCGCATGTTGACGGCGGCTGGTGTGGACAGTCCCCGCGTCGACGCCGAGTACCTCGCCGCCCACGTGCTCGGGGTGGAGCGGTCCCGGCTGCCGCTCATCCCGATGGTCGACCAGCAGGTGCTGGAAACCCTGCACAAGCTGGTGCGCAAGCGCGCCGAACGCGTGCCGCTCCAGCACATCCTCGGCTGGTCCCCAATGGGCGCGATCACCGTCGACGTCGGGCCCGGCGTGTTCATCCCGCGGCCCGAGACCGAGTTCCTGCTGGACTGGGCGCTCAAGCGGATCAAGGACGTCGAACGGCCGGTGGTCGTCGACCTGTGCACCGGCTCCGGCGTGCTCGCCCTGGCCACCGCCAACGCCCGTCCGGACGCGACCGTGCACGCGGTCGAGAAGGACGTCGACGCGCTCGCGTGGGCGCGCCACAACTCCGATGCCCGCGTCCAGGCGGGTGACACCCCGATCCGCCTGCACTCCGGCGACGTGACCGCGCCCGGCGTCCTGGTGGACCTCGAAGGGTCCGTCGACCTCGTGCTGTGCAACCCGCCGTACGTGCCGGAGGGCACCCCCGTGCAGCCCGAGGTGGCTGAGCACGACCCGCACGCCGCCGTGTTCAGCGGGGCCGACGGGCTGGACGTGATCCGCTCCGTGGTCGCCCTGACCGCGCGTTTGCTGCGCTCGGGCGGTGTCGTGGCGATCGAGCACGACGACAGCCACGGCGAGTCCG
Organism: Umezawaea sp.; assembly: GCA_035559015.1. Classification (GTDB taxonomy): domain Bacteria; phylum Actinomycetota; class Actinomycetes; order Mycobacteriales; family Pseudonocardiaceae; genus Umezawaea. The sequence goes on from DATMCA010000658.1 coordinate 3,767, forward strand.
TGCCCGCGCTGCTGAGCGCACGGCGCGTGCTCACCGAGGTCGCCGACCACCGGGACCTCGCGGGGCGCCCCCGTTTCGCGACCGCTCGAAAGGTCTAGTTCGCGCCGCGCGGCGGAATGGACCGGGCGGTCGTTCGCATTCACCCGTTCGACGGTCGTGGGAGTGCGTATTTCCATTCTTCTGGCAGAATTGCTCGCCGTCTATTCGGTGAGGAGCTAGATGACTGTCAATAATCCGGACGAGTGGTCTGAAT
>DATMCA010000659.1:0-4992 GCA_035559015.1 Umezawaea sp.
ACAGGGTGGTCGTCGAGGGGGAGACGAGGCCTGCGGGGAGTTGTAGGAGCACCTCGGTGAGGTACTTCGCGTAGAGCGCTGCGTGGTCGCTGGAGCCGCGGGCCGCGAAGAGGACGAACCTCGGTTTGCGGTCCTGGACCGCTTGGGCGACCTTCGCGATCTCGGCGCGCCGCTCGATGAGGCTGGTGAAGATCGCCGGTTGCTGCGCGATCTCGGCTGCCATGTGCTGGCCGGGCTGCTGCTCGGTCATCTCATGCCCCTGTCTAGGTGGTCGAGAGGCGGCTTGAAGCGATGCGCTCTGCCGCGGCACGCAGGCACACCCGTGAACCGCCGTGGGTGTTCACGCGGGCGACTGTGCCCAGGTCAGGCCCTGGTACGCCGGTTTCGACGTGCACTAGGTCCAGACCAATCTTAAGCATGTCGGTGACCAGATCGCGAGCCCAGGCGTGGCGATGTGCCTCTCGTGTCACCACGATCACGGTGCGGCCGTCGGCGGTCTTGGCGATGTCCTCGGCGCTGGCCGAGGCCGTGGCCAGCACTTCTGTGCCTTCGAGGAGGTCCGTGAGGTAGGGGCCGAGACCCCACGGGACCTGGCCGACGGCTTCGGAGGGGGCGACGACCAGGTCGACCACGAGCACTGGACCGGTAATGACCAGCTCGCCGGTGACCTCGACGGCCCTCCTCGCAGCCAGGAGGCCGATTTCGGCGTCGTGGCCGGTGACCTTCGCGGGCGGGGTGCCCAGGGCGGCCGTGCGGGCCGCCGCCTGCTCCAGGCGTTCGCGGGAGAGGTCTCCGCCCTCGACCGCCGCGACGATGCTGTCGATGAGCCACTGGAGGCCGTCGTCGTCCAAGGGCTCGCCGCCCAGGCAGAGGGCGTCCACGCCCGCGGCCAGGGCGCGGACGGAGCCCTGGGCGAGGTCGCCGCCGACGGCCTTCATGTCGAGCCCGTCGGTGATGATGGCGCCGGTGAAGCCCAACTCGTCGCGCAGGACGGCGATGGCCTTGGGGTTCAGCGTGGCGGGGGCCTCGCCCCACTCGGGGATGACCAGGTGGCCGGTCATGATCGAGCGGACGCCCGCCGCGATGGCGGCGCGGAACGGCACCAGTTCCACGGCGTTGAGCTCGGCGACCGTGCGTGGCAGCACGGGGAGTTCGCGGTGGCTGTCGGCCGTGGAGGCGCCGTGGCCGGGGAAGTGCTTGGCGCACGCCGCCACGCCGTCCGACTGCTGCCCCTCCACGAACGCGGCCACGTGCTCGCCCGAGACGACCGGGTCCGAGCCGAAGGCCCGGACGCCGATGATCGGGTCGTCCAGGGTGAGCACGAGGTCCGCCGACGGGGCCAGGTTGACGGTGACGCCGCAGGCCGCCAGGCGGGCGCCGATGCTGGCGGCCACCTGCCTGGTCAGGTCCACGTCACCGGTGGCACCCAGTGCGTGGTTGCCCGGAACTTCCGAGCCCTTGCCCGCGTCGAGGCGGGTGACGTCCCCGCCCTCCTCGTCGATGCCGATGACCACGTCGCCGCGGGCCGCGCGCAGCTGCGCGTTCAACGCGGTGACCTGGTCGTCGTCCACGACGTTGCGGCCGAACAGCACGACGCCGCCCAGCCCGTCGGTCACGCGCCGGAGCAACCAGTCAGGAGCGGTGGTCCCGTGGAAACCCGGTAGCAGTACGGCGGCCGCGAGCCGGTGCAGCGACATTCGTCTACCCCTTCACGGCACCGGCTGTGACGCCGGTGACCATCTTCCGCTGGACGATGAGGAAGAACACGAGCACGGGCACGGTGAACAGGGCGGACGCGGCCATCGCGCCACCCCAGTCGGTGCCGAACGCGGACTGGAAGCCGCTCAGCCACACGGGCAGGGTCTCCTTGTCCTCGGCGCGGACCATGACCTTGGCGAACAGGAACTCGTTCCACGCCGTGATGAACGCGAACACCGACGTGGCGACCAGGCCGGGGCCGAGCAGCGGCAGCGTGACGCGCCGGAACGCGCCCCAGCGGCCGCAGCCGTCGACCATGGCGGCCTCTTCGAGCTCGATCGGGATGCCGTTCACGAAGCCGCGCAACGTCCACGCGCAGAACGGCAGCGTCACCGCGAAGTAGATGAGGATCAGCGACGACAACTGCTCGTAGAGGCCGAGGTCGCGCATCATCAGGAACATCGGGATCAGCAGTGCCTCGAACGGCGCCATCTGGGCGACCAGCATGAGCATCACGAAGCCCTTGCGGCCGCGGAAGCGCATGCGGGACAGCGCGAGCGCGGCCAGCAGGCCGATCACCAGCGCCGCCACGACGGCGGACAGCGAGACGAGCAGGCTGTTGCCCAGCGACTGGAGGAAGCCCGGCTTGGTCCACGCGGTGACGAAGTTGCTGTTCGTCACCGACGACGGGATCAGGTCGAAGTCGCTGGAGAGCAGGTCCTTCTTCGGCTTGAGGGCCGTCGTGACCATCCAGTAGGTGGGGAAGGCGAAGAACGCCGCGATGAGCACCGCGACGACGTTCGCCGACACCTTCTTCGCGTTCACAGCTTGCCCTCCTGGGTCTGGAGCAGCTTCCGCAGGTAGGACACCGTCAGCAGGGTCAGGATGACGACCATGAGCACGCTCACCGCCGCGGCCACGCCGAAGTGGCTCTGCGAGATGCCCTCCAGGTACTGGAGGACCGGCAGCGTCGTGGAACCGCCGCTCGGCCCGCCCTCCTTGAACACCCAGATCTGGGTGAAGACCTTGAAGTCCCAGAGCAGCGACAGGAACGTCACCATCATCAGCAGGGGCTTCAGCTCGGGCCACGTGACCGCCCGGAACGTCTGCCACGCCGTCGCGCCGTCGATGCCCGCGGCCTCGTAGAGGTCGGCGGGAACGCCGATGACGCCCGCGTAGAGGGAGAAGGCGAGGAAGGGGATCGCCTGCCAGACGATGAGCAGCCCGATCACCGAGAGCGTCGCGGTGCCCGTGGAGAACCACGAGTGGCCGACGAAGTCGAAGCCGAGCTTGACCAGGATCTTGTTCAGGATCCCGTACTGCTGGTCGAAGATCCACTGGTAGACGGTGGTCGACGCGATGATCGGCATCGCCCACGCGAGCAGCATGCAGACCTGGAGCAGGACGCGGATCGGCGTGCTGAGCTGGCGCATCAGCAGGGCGATCACGAGGCCCACGACCACGGAGGTGGCCACCACGACGGCCGTGAAGACCACCGTGCGGATCGTGATCTCCCAGAAGCGCGGGTCGGAGAGGACCTTGGTGTAGTTGTCCAGGCCGACCCAGACGATCTGGCCGCGGACGAGTTCACCCAGGTCGAGCTTGCGGAAACTGGTCACCACCACCGAGACGACCGGGAAACCGATCAGCCACAGGATGCCGAGCACGGCGGGGGCCAGCAGCAGGTACGGCAGCAGCCGGTCGAAGGCGCTACCCCGGCGGCGCCTCGCGCCGCCCGCAACGGCACGCCGCGGTGCCGGCGAGGAATTCCTCACCGGCACCGCGGCGTCGGTCGTTTCAACGGCCGTCATCGCTGATCGTCAGCCGCCGAGCAACGCGTTGAGCGCCGTGTTGGCGTCAGCCGTCGCCTGGTCCAGGCTCTTCGCACCGGTGAGGTACGCGGTGAGCATGTCCTTCAGCGGGTTCTGACCGGCTTCGACAGCGGCCCACTTCGGCGTGGCCGGGGTGACCTTGCCGTTGGCCGAGGAGGCGGCGAGCGCCTTGCCGACCGGGTTGGAGGCCAGCGAAGCGGTGTCCTTCGAGGTGCCGGGCACGGTGCCCGCGGCGCCGAGCTGGTCCTGGTACTTCTTGGTGCTGAGCAGCTTCAGGTAGCTCTTCGCCAGGTCGACGTTCTTGCTGCCCGCCGGGATGGCCAGGTTCGAGCCGCCGAGGAACACGGGAGCGGCCTTGCCCGCGGTCTTGGACGGGACGGGGAACGCGGAGGTCTTCTTCTCCAGGTCCGGGTTGGCCTTCACGGCGCCGCCCAGCTCCCAGGGCAGACCGATCATCATCGCCACGTTGCCCGTGCCGAAGACCTCCATCTGCTGCGGCTTGGCCTCGTCGGTGTCCTTCGGGGCCTTGGTGCCGGAGGCGTCGACGAGCTTCTTGTAGAAGTCAACGCCCGCCTTGGCCTGGGGGGTGTCCAGCGCGCCGACGAACTTGTCGCCGTCCTTCTTGGCGACGTCGCCGCCCTGGTCCCAGATGAACGAGAGCAGGGTGTACCAGGACTGGCCCGGCAGGTAGAGCGCCTGGAAGTCCGGGTTGGACGCGTTGGCGGTCTTCAGCTTCTCGATCGCGGCCAGCCACTCGTCGTTCGAGGTGGGCGGCGCGGTGATGCCGGCGGCCTCGAACAGGTCCGTCCGGTAGATGACGGTGCGGTTCGACGCGTAGAACGGCAGGCCGTACTGCTTGTCCTCCCAGGTGAGGGAGTCCTTCAGGCCGCCGAGCCACTCGCCGCCGTTGAGGTTGGCGGCGTCACCGGTCAGGTCGAGCAGCGTGCCCTCGGACGCGAACTTCGGCGTCTGGGTGTTGCCGAGCTCGATGACGTCCGGCGGGGTGTTGCTGGTCAGCGCGGTGGTCAGCTTCTCCTGGATGCCGCCCCACTTCTGGACCTCGTACTTGACCGTGACGTCCTTGTTCGAGTCCTGGAACTCCTTGTGCAAGGCGTCGGTCAGCGTGGTCGGCGCGGAGCCGTCCATCAGCCAGACCGTCAGGGTCTTCGGGCCGCTCGACTCAGCGGCCGTCGTACCCGACGGGCTCGTGCCACATCCGGCCACGGTTACCGCCAGTGCGGCGGCACCAACGGCAAGTCCTCTCCAGCCCTTCACGTTTGCGCCCTTTCAGAAGCCCGGCCAAACGTCGACCGGGACCAGCCAAGTGGTGTAGACCAATGCGGCCTAGAGTGTGCCGCGCCACAGCCCCTGTCAAGGACGTTGCCGAGACGTTGCAAAGTCATCCGACGAATTTCCTATGGCTTGTCGGGGGTTCGAACGCACGATCCGGCGCGGACAAGGC
>DATMCA010000660.1:0-2687 GCA_035559015.1 Umezawaea sp.
CCGCGCGTGGCGGCGGGCGAGCGGCACGATCACGCTGCTGGCCGGTCCGTCCGCGGGTGACCTGCCGCTGGCGGGGAAGCTCAACACCGCGCCGTAGCCGGGCGCACGGGTCAGAGCGGGCCGCCGCCGAAGCCGATCTCGTTGCCGTCCGGGTCGTGGTAGGTGGCCTTGCGCACGCCGTCGGGGTAGGTCTCCCGGTTCGCGGGCTCGATCCCGGCGGCGGCGATCCGGGCGACGGCGGCCTCCAGGTCGTCGACGAAGACGCTGACCATGGCGTGACCGGCGGACGCCGGTCGGTGGGCGATGTACACCGCCCGGTGGTCGGCCAGGTCCCACACCGCCTCCTCGGCACCCGCGACGAGGTCCGGCGGCGAGCCAAGGACCTTCTCGTACCAGGCCAACGAGATCGCGAAGTCGGAGACGGGGATCCCCGCGTACAGGTCCATCCGAGCAGGCTAGCTCAGGTCGACTCGCGGACGACCAGCTCCGGTCGGAACATGATCTGCTGGTGGGAGTGCGAGTCCGGGTGGTCGCACTCCTCCACGAGCAGGCGCGCCGCCGTCCGTCCGATGTGGAGGGTGGGCTGGCGGACCGACGACAGCGGCACGGCGGCGTCGGCGGCGAACTCGATGTCGTCGTAGCCCAGCAGCGCCACGTCCTCGGGCACCCGGCGGCCGGTGCTCACGGCCGCGCGCAGCACGCCCAGCGCCAGCAGGTCGTTGGCGCAGAACACCGCCGTCGGCTTCCCGCCGCCGTCGAACAGCTCGCGCGCGGCCTCGTACCCGTGGCGCGCCTTGAGCGCGGGCACCTCGATCACGTCGACCGTCACGTCGTGGCCCGCGACCGCGCGGCGCAGCCCGGTGAGCCGGTCCTTGCACTGCCGCAACGACAACGGGCCTGTGACGTAGGCGATCCGTCGGTGACCCGCGGCGATCAGGTGCTCCCCCGCCAGTTCACCGCCCGCCACGTCGTCCACGGCGACCGAGCAGCAGTCCACCCGCGGGTCGTGCCGGTCCACCAGCACGGTCGGCGTGCCGCGGCGGCGCAGCGCGTCGAGCCGTTCGGACATCGGCCCGACCGGGGTGATCAGCATGCCCCGGACCCTTTGCTCCTCCAGCAGTTGCAGGTACCGGTCCTCGCGGGTGGCCTGCTCGTCGGAGTTGCACAGCACCAGCGCGTAGCCCAGTTCGGTGGCCACGTCCTCGATGCCCCTGGCGATGTCGTGGAAGAACGGGTTCGCCAGGTCCAGCACGATCAGGCCCAGCGACCGGCTGGTGCCCGCGCGGAGTTGAGCGGCCTGGGAGTTGCGCACGAAGCCCAGTTCCGCGATCGCGGCCAGCACGACCTCGCGCGTCGCCTCCGAGACCTTGTCCGGCCGGTTGAGCACGTTGGAGACCGTGCCGAGGGAGACCCCGGCACGTTCCGCCACGTCCTTGATGCTCGGCGCCATCGCGCGATCCTATTCGTCGGACGACGATTCTGCTGGAACGATTCACTGCCGTCCGGCGAATCTCCACGTCCCGAACGGCACCCGGTGCACCACGTACCCCGGCTCGGACCGCACGTACTCCGCGCCGATCGGAACGGTGACCGCTTCGCGCGAAGCGGCCGGGACGTGCACCTCGGCGGTGGACCCGACCGGGACCTCGACGGTGAGCTGCACCGCCGGGCCGACCAGCGACCAGCCGACCGACGCGGTGCCGCGCACGGTGCGGATCGAGGTCTGCGCCCACGTCACGCCGATCCGCGCGTCCGGCCGCACGACGAACGTCCGGTACCCGGCGTCACCGGGACGCAGGCCCGCCACGTTCTCGTAGAGCCATTGCACGACGGTGCCCTGGAAGTAGTGGTCGCGCGACCGCGAGTCGGCGGGCCACATCTCCCACATCGTGTCGGCGCCGTTGTCGAACCAGAAGCCCCAGCTCGGGAAGCTGCGCTGCACCGCGATGGCGTGCGCCACGTCGGGGAAACCGTGCCGCGTCAACACCCTGAGCAGCACGCTGGTGCCCAGCGCCCCGGTGTTGAGGTGGTCGCCGCGCGACCGGATGTCGGCGACCAGCGCCGCCACCACCGACGACACCTGGCCCGCCGGGACGAGCCCGAACATCAGCGGGATCGCCTGCGACGTCTGGCGGAAGTCCGGGTCCTGCGCGCTGCGGTAGCGCCCGTCGACGAGGAACTTCGCGTTCAGCGCGTCGCGGCAGGTGTTCGCCGTGGCCCGGTAGCGGGCCGAGACGTCCTGGTGCCCCAGCAGGTCGCCGAGTTCCGCGGTGGCGACCAGCGCGCGGTGCAGGTAGGCGGTCGCGGTGAGGCGGGTGTCCTCCGGCGGGTTGCCGCCGTAGCCGGGCGGCAGGTAGTCGCCCAGCGCGGTGGTGGCCAGACCTCCTTGCAGGCGGCCGATCTCCCAGTCCAGGTAGCGGGTCAACGTCGACCAGTGGTCGGCCGCGAGGCGTTCGTCGCCGTAGACCCGGTACATCTCGCGGACCAGGAACGGGTAGACCGTCGTCCACTCCGGCGCGGGCGCGGCCTCCTGGTAGCCCCAGCCGCCGCTGGGCACGATCACCGGCAGCGCTCCCGGATCGGTCTGGCTGTCGGCCAGGTCGCCGATCCACTTGGTCAGGAACCGCTGCACGCCGAACGCGTACGCCATCACCGGCGCACCGAGCTGCGCGTCACCGGTCCAGCCG
>DATMCA010000661.1:0-6306 GCA_035559015.1 Umezawaea sp.
CCTCGCCCAGCAGCGGCCCGGTGACCTCACCGAGGCGTTGGGGCAGCAGGACGAGCGGGTGCTTCGGGGCGCGGGCGACGTTCGACCGGTAGTCGGGGTACGACACCGGCGGGTGCGACTCCGGGTCGGGCCGGTAGTGCGCCAGGCGTTTCGTCTCGGCGGGCACTGCTACTCCTTCAGTTCACGCAGGGCGGTGAGTTCCTGTTCGGTCGGCCGTTCCGTGGTGACGAGGTCGGGCGAGACCTTGAGGTCCCAGCCGGTCCTCTCCTTGGCGGTGGCCAGGTCGACGCCGGGGTGGAGCTGGGTGAGCGTGAGCTCGCAGGTGTCCGGGTCCGGGCGGAGCACACCGAGGTCGGTGATCACCAGCTGCGGCCCCTTGCCCTTGAGCCCCAGCTCCTCCCGGTCCCCCTTGCCGGAACCGAACCCCATCGACGTCACGAAGTCCACCCGTTCGACGAAGGCCCGCGGGTTCTGCCGGACGATCATGAAGACCTCCCGGCAGGAGGCGGCGATCTCGGGGGCGCCGCCCGCACCGGGGAGGCGGACCTTCGGGTCGCGGTAGTCACCGCCGATGACCGTGGTGTTGATGTTGCCGAACTTGTCGAGTTGGGCGGCGCCCAGGAAACCGACGTCCACCCGGCCCGGCTGGAGCCAGTAGTTGAAGATCTCCGGGACGCCGACCAGGCTGTCCGCCGAGTCGGCGAGCACACCGTCCCCGATGGACAGCGGCAGCGTGGCGGGCTTCGAGCCGATGGTGCCGGACTCGTAGATCAGCACCAGCTCCGGCGCGTGGGTGCGCCTGGCCAGGTTCGCGGCCGTGCTGGGGAGTCCGATGCCGACGAAGCAGACCGCGCCGTCCACCAGGGCGCGGGCGGCGGCGATGGTCATCATCTCGTCCGAGGTGTAGTCGGTCACGCGACGCCCTCCAACCAGGTCCGGAAGGACTCGCGATCCTTGCTGATGGCGTCCCACCGCTTGTAGTAGTCGTTGTCACGGGTCGAGTAGTCGTGGGCGTAGGACGGGTGGGCGCCGTTCGGGACCTCGGCGACGTAGTCGACGACCCAGTTGGGGAGGACCACGGCGCCCGGGCGTGGTTCGAGTTCGTCGACGATCTCCTCGACGGTGACGAGGGAGCGCTTGGCGGCCAGGACGGCTTCCTTCTGGACGCCGGTGATGCCCCAGAGCTGGACGTTGCCCTTGCGGTCGGCTCGCTGGGCGTGGATGACCGCGGAGTCGAGTTGGAGGGCCGGTACGGCGGTGAGGACCTCGCCGGTGAACGGGCAGGTGATGGGCTTGATGTTGTCCGTCTGCTTCGGCAGGTCGGTGCCGACGTAGCCCCTCAGGACGGCGAACGGGAGGCCGGAAGCGGCGGCCACGTACCTGTTGGCCATGCCGGCGTGGCTGTGTTCTTCGAGTTCGAGAGGGGTGGGCCAGCTGTTCTGGACGGCGTCGCGGAAGCGGTGCAGGGAGCCGACGCCGGGGTTGCCGCCCCAGGAGAAGACGAGCTTCCTGGCGCAGCCCGCGCCGATGAGCTGGTCGTAGATGACGTCCGGGGTCATGCGGACGAGGGTCAGGTCGCGTTTGCCCTGGCGGATGACCTCGTGGCCCGCTGCGAAGGGGATCAGGTGGGTGAAGCCTTCGAAGGCGACCGTGTCCCCGTCTTGGACGACCTGGGCTACGGCCTGCGCCAAGGGCGCGATGGTGGCCATGGGGTGTGCTCCCTTGGGCGTGGGGCTTGTTCGCGTAGCGAACTTGTATGCGTAGAGCGAACGCTACTCGGGACATGCCGCTCCGGCCAGCCCCGCATCCACTCAGCGGAAAGGTGAATCCGCGCGGTTGTCCGACGTCCTAGGCCGAGGACGTGCCCTGGTCGGCTCGCCACTGGCCGGGAGGAACCCCGTGGTGGCGGCGGAACGCCGTCGCGAAAGCGTAGGGCGAGGCGTAGCCGGTGCGCTTGCCGACTTGCGCGAGGGTGAACTCGCCCGCCCGCAGGTGGTCCCGCGCCAGCGTCATGCGCCACTCGGTCAGGTACCGCATGGGCGACTGGCCGAGCGCGAGCTGGAAGATGCGGGCGAACGCGGCGCGCGACAGCCCGCTGACCGCCGCCAGGTCCGGCACCGTCCACGCGCGGGCGGCGTCGGCGTGCATCGCGCTCAGCGCCGGACCGAGCCTCGGGTCGGCGGCGGCGCGGTACCAGCGGGGCGCGTGGTCGCCGTCCTGGAAGCAGGCCCGGATCGCCAGCACCAGCAGGACGTCCAGCAGCCGGTCGAGCACGGTCTGCCTGCCGGGCGCCGGGGCGGCGAGTTCGGCGGACAGCAGGGCGATCACGGCGTGCAGCGGCCCGTCCGCCGCGGCCGACAGGCTCAGCACCGGCGGCAGGGACTCCAGCAGGCCACGGCCGACGTCACCGGAGAGCGTGTACGCGCCGCAGAGGAACACGCTCGACCCGTGTACCGGGGCGTCATCCGCGTGGTCGGACTGGAACCGCTCGTGCGGCACGCAGGCGGCGCCGGGCCGGTGGGCCGCGAAGTGGTCGTGGCCGCCGCGGACGAGCGCCACGTCACCGGGCGCGAGTTCCAACGCGGCGGCGGGGTCGTCGAACCACAGCCACATCCGGCCCTGGACGACGGCGTGCACGGCCAGCGGGATCGCGCCGGGCAGGTGCAGGCCCCACGGGGGCTGGGCGACCGACCGCGCGAAGACACCGCCGGACGCTCGGGCCCGGACCAGGTGTTCGTGCAGAAGGTCCACAGCGTGAGCGTTACGCACAACGAATGCAGCGTCAAGCGCATTGATGCGCTCACCAGGCTTCGACAGGCTTGAGCCATGACCACCACACCTGCCGACGTCCTGGTGCTCGCGGGCACGGGCAAGACCGGCTCCCGACTCACCACGGCCCTCGCGAAGCGCGGGCTCGGCGTCCGCACGGCCGCGCGCTCCGGCGCCGACGTCCGCTTCGACTGGGACGACCCGGCGACCCACGGCCCGGCCCTGCGGGGCGTCGACCGCCTCTACCTCGTGCCGCCGCTCCTGAGGACGGACTACGCCACCGAGGTCTCGACGTTCCTCGACCTCGCGGAAGCCTCCGGCGTCCACCACGTCACGTTCCTCAGCGCGCACGGCATCGACCAGGCCCCTCCCGGGGTGGCACCGAGGGCCGTCGAACTCGACCTCCTCAGCCGCGGCGGCCTCACCCACACCCTGCTGCGGCCCGCGTGGTTCATGCAGAACTTCAGCGAGACGTTCCTCAAGCCGGTCGACGGCGTGGTCGTGGTGCCCACGGCTGACGGGACCGAGGCGTTCGTCGACGTGGAGGACATCGCCGCGGTCGCCGCCGAGACCCTGGCCCACCCGGAGGCCCACGCCGGCGCGGCGTACGCGATCACCGGCCCGGAGGCGATCACGGTCGGCGAGGCCGCCGCGATCATCTCGTCCGCCACCGGGAGGCCGTTGCGGCACCAGGACGTCGACCGCGAGACGTGGATCAGCGGCACGGTGGCGGCAGGCGTGCCTGCCGAGTACGGCGAGGTGCTGCGGGCGTTGACGGAGACCATCGCCTCGGGTGCGGGTTCGCGTCCGAACGGGACGGTCGAGGAGGTCACCGGGACGCCACCGACGACGTTCGCCGCCTTCGCTCGGCGCACCGCCGGCGCGTGGGCCTGATCTCCGGTCATCCGGTCCGGTCACCGCCGCGGCCGGCGGGCCCACGGGCGGAGGCTCCCGTTACGCGCCCTGCGCCGCTGCCACGGTCGCGGTCAGCGCGCCCACCGCGCGGCCCAGCAACTCCTGCTCGTCGTCGGGCAGCGAACGGCTCGCGTGCACCATCTGCACGGCCGTGAGCAACCGCGTCCAGTCCTCCCGGGTGCCGAGGTTGCCCAGGAAGGCGGGCAGCAGCAGGCCGAGCGCCTTCAGGTCGGCGCGGGCGCACAGCTTCGCCACGAGTGCCTCGACCTCGGCGGGCCCGCCGAGATCGGTCTCGCCGGTCGCCCGCAACCCCTCGGCGACGGCGAAGCGGATCCCGTCGCCGTAAGGCCCGGCGGGCACGTCGCCGACGCGGTCCGCGGCGGCCAGGTAGTGGCGGCGGGCCTCGACGGGCTCGCCGAGGTCCTTCCGGGCCTCGGCGATGTTCAGGTGCAGCGACGGGTAGAACCCTCGGACCCGCTCGTCACCCACCTTGTCGGCCCGCTCCAGGCACTCCACGTTCCAGCGCAGGACGTCCTCCGGCGTGTCCTGGTGACGGGCGAGGTAGTGCGCGGCGATGCACGCCTCGTAGTCGTCGGCCGCCGCGTCCCACGCCTCGTGGAAGAGCCGTCGGGCGTCGTCGGCCCGCCCCTCGACCTCGGCCCGCATGCCTTCGCCGCACAACCGCACGACGGTGTTGTCCGGATCCACCCGTGCCACCTCCGGTCGCCTCGTCCCGGCGCCCAACGTAGCCAGGCACTTGAGCGATCGTCCACCAGCACCTGGACGATCATCTCGTCGGCGCTGTCCACTTCGGAGAAACGAGTTGTCGTCGCCCTTGGACAGGCCGGAACGCCTGACGAGAGCCAGGTGATCACCGAGAGCAACATGACCCGCGGGACCGCCGACGTGGGCACGGCACGCCGAAAAAGACTCGAACAACGCGAGGAGCTGCCGCTTTCCGCTTTTCTGCGGAAAGCGTTACACCGCAAGGGAACCTGCACATCCGACACCATCGGGGCGCATCAGACTCACCGGAGTCACTTTAGGTAACGGCAAGCGGACACTTGTTGTCGACGAGCGGTAGTTCACTACCCAGATGGGTGAACTTTGCCCACAGGGAAACAGGCGCACCGCAGACCGTTTGCCGACCGGATCCACCGGTTGCCGCCCGAAAACGATCTTCGAATTGCGGGTCACACCCTGATGACAACCATGTCACCACGCGGACATCCACCGTTTGACCAGGTCAGACCGATGGCCGCTCGACGCTCGACGACTTCGCCACAGACCAAGGAGTCTGTCGCAGGGCGAGGCGTGATTCCGCCCGACCTGGTTAGCTGATCACTACCGCCTGGACCACTGGTCCAAGCGGTGCACCAGAGGTGTTCACCAACCGCACGTTCCTCGTCCCGGCTCCGATCGGGTCGGGACGACCGGCGCCCCCCGCAAAGGTCAGCCGGTGAGAGGTGCACGTTGAACACCCCTGGAAGAGGGGACGATGAGCAGCGCGACCCGAAGTCGCGACGTGAACTCGGTCGGAGCGCCAACTCCGACCGGTTCATCATCGTTCTGTCGTGCTTGGCCAAGGTCATCCAGCTCGTGAGCGCGATCCTGGACCTGGTCAAGTAGCCAGCGACCGGGTGGTACGCGATTCGCGTGCCACCCGCCTCCAAAGTTCCCCCGGCCCCGCACCTGCACATCGCGGAACGGATGGAATTCGTTTCACCGATAGGACAAATGTAGCAGCCCCGGTTCTACCGTGCTGAGTCCGCTAGTTGGTCCGGATAAGCAAAACGCCAGTTCAGGGCCATTTTGGGGATCAAGTGAATTCACCTGGTCGTGATCGCGTATTCCACACGACCACAGCGTGAACCTCAGCCTGTCGGCACCGCTTGCACCGCGAGCAGGGTGATGTCGTCGTGTTCGGACGGGCCCAGCCAGTCGAAGACCGCGCGGCGGACGGTGTCGATGGTGGCGTCTGCTCGTTGGCCGGTGCACTCCGCCAGGACTGCTTGGAGGCGTTCCTCGCCGAAGAGTTCCTCGCGGTTCGATTCGGCGCGGGCTTCGGTGATGCCGTCGCTGTAGAGGAGGAGGGTTTCGCCGGGTTTGACGAGGACCGTGGTTTCCTGGAAGCGGACGTCCGTCAGGACGCCGACGATGCCGCCCCTGGACACCACCTCCTCCACGGTGCCGCCCGCGTGCAGCAGCATCGGTGGCGGGTGGCCGCCGGAGGCGAGGGTGAGGTGCAGGCCGCCGTCGCCGGACTGCACGAGGGTTCCCACCACGAGGGTGGTGAAGAGCTTGCTGCCCGCCGCGACCAGTGCGGCGTTGAGCAGGTAGAGGAGCTGGGCCGGGCGTTGTTCGACCAGCAGGAGGGTGTGCAGCGACCGGCGCACCCGTCCGGAGTGGACCGCCGCCTCCAGGCCGTTGCCGCAGACGTCGCCCAGCACGAAGGTGGCGCTGCCGTCCTCCCGCAGGTGGACGTCGTAGAAGTCGCCACCTACCTCCGTGCGCCGCGCGGCCGGGTGGTACGCCGCGGCGAGGAGGGTGCCCGGTACGTCCGGCAGGGGCTTGGGGAGGAGGTCCGCCCGCAGCACGTCGACGACCCTGGACTGTTCGCCG